>JBEEPK010000004.1:0-74598 GCA_041191145.1 Bacteroidota bacterium | reverse complement strand
TCGCGATGAATTATTGGCTTGCATTCGTGGATTTGAACAACAAACCATCAAAGATTTCCGCTTATTGATTTGCATCGATGGATCCACAGATGACACAATAGAATCCATCGAACAGCTATACTTGCATTCTACTTTGCATATCGAAATTTTGCAACATCATGATCGAGCGAATCATGGAAGAAATGCCACCAGAAATTTGGCATTGCCCCATATCAAAGCAGAATATCTTGCATTCCTTGATTCGGATGCCATACCTGCGCATGATTTTCTAGAACAACATCTCAGTATTTTACGAAATGGATTTTGTATTTCTGCAGGTGATCTCATCTATACAAATGCAGACACAAATGCTTGGGCGAATTATCTGCATACTCGTGGAAAAAAGAGATTTGAATCCGGACAAGAAGTGCCATTTCAGTATATCACCACTGGAAACCTAGCACTTCCAAGCAAGATATTCATTGAGCTTGGAGGACAAGATGAGAACATGAAATTATACGGAGGAGGCGACACAGAATTTGCATATCGATTACACATGCAATTTCCTTTGCCAATTCGCTATGCAAAACAAGCGATTGCATATTCAATCATGCAGAAATCACTTCCATTTGCTTTGAATCAAATGCAACAATTCGGGGCAGTGAATCTTCGATATATTCGGAAAAAACACCCCAAATTCTCCGAAATATTCAGAATCGGAGAAATTCTTGGAGATTCATTGCAGGCAAGGATCATGCGATTTGCATTGCATCCTTTCTTTGGAAAGATTTCTGAAATGTTTGCAAAGATTCTTCCCCATTCTCTTGCAAATCCATTCATTGCACATGCAGTAGGAAGTAGAATATTCTTTGGCTATAAAACTGGAAAAGATCCCCTTCAACCATAAGATTTCATGATGGCAATATTCGAAGCCATATCCCCTGAGAATAAACCGGATCCACTGACAATAATATTTACACCGGCATCAATAACCTCTTTCACATTGTCAGTCTTCACACCGCCATCAATTTCGATTTCAACATGCTCATAACCTGAATCATCAAGATACTTGCGCAGTCTTCTTGCCTTATTCAGAACATGTGGAATAAAGGCCTGTCCCCCAAATCCCGGATTGACCGACATCAATAATATAAAATCAACGAATGGCGCAGCTTCAAATGCATACTCAATCGGAGTTATGGGATTGAGCACTACTCCCGCTCTTTTGCCATGATCTTTGATGAGCGCAATTGAACGATGCAAATGCGTGCATGCCTCAACATGAACTGATATCCAATCTGCACCGGCCTTTGCAAAAGCAGGTATATATGCATCCGGATTGCTTACCATAAGATGACAATCCAGTGGAAGTGATGTATGCGGCCTGATGGCCTCAACGATGAGTGGACCAATCGTGATATTTGGTACAAAATGTCCATCCATGACATCCACATGCAAGATATCTGCACCTGCTTGTGCACATCGCTTCACCTCAGATTCCAATTGAGAAAAATCTGAAGAAAGAAGCGATGGAGCAATGATGACGGGATGTTTCATATTTGTCAAATATTAATGTTTCACTGTCAATGGAATGATAGAAACATTCATTCCTTGTTGAACATTTACTGAATAGACTCCACACGGCAAATCATGTGTACCAAATTCAATTAGTTGCATATCAGAAGTGGCTGACTTTTGCATTGTTTTTAGAACTCTTCCTGTAATCATGTCAGCTATGCGAATTGATATCACTTCAGAGCTATTTGATTGATGTGATAAGAATGCACTTTCAGAAGCGGGATTGGGGAACAATGACAATCCATTATTAAGATTGATTTGTTCATTGACTGAAGTTACAATGCTAAAATCTCTGTCAAATCTTGGAACAAGTTTATAGCGTCTTGTACGAAAATCAGCACCAATGATGCCCCGAACAAAATCAACTTTTTCACCAATCGTTGGCTTTACTCTATTTGTCACTGACACAATACTGTCTCTGGTAGTATATTTCAATTTACTTTCATCTGTTTCAAGGCGAATTCCTTGAGTCATATCTTGCTGTGATGCTTCATCAACAATAATAAATTCTCCTGTTGATTGCGGTGCAGATGGCTCAATTGTTCCAATCACAACATTGTTAAATTCAACAAGCATATCTCGCCATTTGTCTGATCCCTCAATTCCACCCGAATTTGTTGTGAAATCTGAAGTTTTCAGTTTTACCGGTGCATATGGTGTTTCATTACCCAAGACTTCTATAGAATCAATATTGCCAAAAAACACAACTCCACTGAATTCCTGCAATCTGGATATGAGACGTACTTTTTGTCCACGCTTCAATTGCATCGCTCTGGAATTACTACCTTGTCTGTAAAATGTTGCACCAGAATATGCACCAATTCCATCTTGTACAACTGCTCTTGCCTGATTCTGAAATCTATCACCAAAAATATCAGAAGAATCACACATGACAATTCCTTCTATTGTCACGGATGCGCCATTCATATTGCGAATTGCATCAATAGTATCAGGCATTTTCACATCTGCGATGGATGGATATGTATCAACAACTTTATAGAAATAATCGGTTGATACAGGCAGGCGATACAAATTACCTTTTTCATCAATTGCGGATATGTGATAACGAACGATTGTCCCGGCTGCTTGAGCGGGTATATTTCCAATCCAACTTCCTGTAAGATCCTCTTCGGCAGGATATTTCTTGTAAGTTAAACCACCATCAATTGAGACATTCAGTGCTATATTTTCCATGGTGACAAGATGCGTACCACTTAAAACATCATAGATAATCTCAATCTTGTCCTTTGATGATGGAAAGAGCTTTGCTGGTCTTTGCATAACCAAACTTATGATCGCAGGTTTGGGTCCGGCAATAACATCTTTTTGCAAAGCAGGTGCAATTGCATATGTATATAATTGTGATCCACCACCTTGACCTCCACCTCCACCACCTGATGTAAATGATGTGGTGATAAATCCTTCCACTTGAAAAATCTTTTGTCCTACTGTATAATTCGCAAATTGAGATTCTTCAATGAAATGATTCTTTGTGGTAAAGTTTCCAGATTGATCTGACATTGGAATTTCATTTCCTTTACCATCAGAAAACATAATCACAGGACTTGTAGAACTTATCACAACGGAATCAAATCTTACTTTTCTTCCTGCATAACTACTTGCTGAGGTTTTCGGATTTCTTGCTCTCGTACCGGTGTAAAAATCTGATACATTTAAAACTGGTACAATATCCATTTCTGAATTTTTGGAAATGGTTTTTACAGGTGTTGAAGTAAGTAATTCCAGTGCCGGCAATGCTCTTCTTTGTTGATTAAAATCCTCCAATTCATATGGAAGATTTGTCACAATCGCCGTACATTCAATGATATCACCTGTTTTGATTTTATCAAATTGCGTTGTGCGAATATTTGTGTCTCTTTGAAAAATTGCAATTCCGGCTTTTGGTTCGATGCTTGAATCAGCTCCCGAAATATATGTCAACCAACTCTTACCCACGAGCATGATCGGCCTTCTGTCGCCACCGGTAGCATTAATCAATACATTATTCCCTGCCTTCCCTCTTATAATCACGGTATCACCAAAGTGCTTTGAGAGATATGATGGTATCGACAATGAATCGGGCGATATCACGGCTATGTCTTGCACGGATTTGACATCATTTGAAGAAGCAACAGAATGCATAAAGCATAGTGTTGCAAGTGCAAAAAGGAGTCTTTTAAATTGCATGATTTTCTTTTGTATTGGTGATAATATATGGCAATATAGCAAAAGCAATTTGCTCAGAAGGGATAAGTCAGCACTTTTCGGCAATTCGCAATTTAGCAGTTCGTGCTCTTGGATTTCTTGCAATTTCCTCATCTGTGGCTTCAATCGGCTTATTGGTGAGGATTTTTATTGACGGAATGGCATCATCCTGTTTCGATGCCAATTCTTTGAAGACATGCTTTACAATTCTGTCTTCTAATGAGTGATAGGACATAATAACAATTCGTCCGCCTTTTTTCAACTTTGGAATGATTCCTCTGATGGTTTTCTCGAGTACATCCAATTCTCCATTCACAGCTATTCGAAGTGCCTGAAACACTCTTGCCAGTGATTTCGATGCCATATGAGGCGGGACGCATTCTTCAATTATATGTCGCAAATCATATGTTGATTGCAGAGGAGCCGCACGGCGGCGCTCAATGATCCGCCGTGCGATTATTCTTGCAAAAGGCTCTTCCCCGAAACCTCGCAGAATATGGTGGAGTTGACCCTCCTCAACTGTGTTCAGCAATTCTTCCGCAGTTTGTCCATGCGGTCCGAATCGCATATCTAATTTCGTATTGAATCTATAACTGATTCCTCTTTGCCCCTTGTCCAACTGTCTTGATGATACTCCAAGATCCAATAAGACACCGGAGATTGAATCATTTTGTATTTCATCTTCAATCATTGAAACAAAATTCATTTGTTGCAATGAAAGTTTCGATGGCGATTCCTCAAGCATCTCCGCAAATTTCTCTCTGCAATGCGCAATTGCATCAGGATCTGCATCATAAGAAATCAATACACCTGTTTCATCCAGCCGGGCAAGAATCTCTGCGGTATGACCTCCACCACCCAGAGTTCCATCGATATATGTTCCTGAGTCTCCAAGAACCATTAGCCCATCCAAACATTCCTTCAACATCACCGGCAAGTGATAATCATATTCTTGCAATTCGGGATTGTCGGCGACTCTTGGTCTGCGCTTGGATTTGTATTGCTTTTTACTGCCCATTCGGACGCTGCATCACCTGTGAAGCAACCTGCTCATAACTTGCTTCAGATTTTGAGAGATATATCTCAAATTCATCGGGTTGCCACAATTCGATATGATCAATCATACCGACTATCACAACCTTTCCATCAATACCTGCAAAATCAAGGTATTTTTTTGGCACCATGATTCGCTGCTGACCATCCAATTCCACTTCCTCACTCCATGCCAATACCGTGCGGAGAAAGAATCTGCTTTGTTCATCATATTGATTGAGCTTCGCATATTCAAGCTCATAACGACGCCACTCATCCAAAGGATATGCAGCAACACAGCGGTCTGAGCCTCGAGTAAGCACGAATGTATTCAGTGCCTCAGGAGACAAAGCCCTCCGCATCTTTGCAGGGATATTCAATCGACCCTTGGAGTCAACCGAATATGTTTCTTGTCCTTTGTAAAAAGCCATTGATTGTTATATGCAATTGATGATTGGGCCTTCAAGGGAATGCTGACAGGAATCGAATGCGCATAAATCAAATTCGGCTCCCTCATATCGCTGCATGCCATTTGATTGATTTATGCCTGAAAAGAAAATGGCTTCCCTCCATTTTCTCCCACAGTATGCTATTCCTGTTTCACATTCCCCACTTTCACCCACAATTTTCACACAAAACTCACAAATCAAGATGACTTAACCAATTGTTTTTTCTTGTTTTGCCATCTTTTTCATTAAATCAACGATAATACCAGAATAATGATATTTTGATAAGATTTTATTGCCGTTATTTTATTAAGCCCAAATCATACAAAAGTTTCCAATCGCCATTTTGCACCATATGGATACAAATGGATGATTTTAAACGATTTACGGAAAAAGGTCTATTGTTAAGGTGTGTGATTCTAAAGATTATGGGAAAGGGGATGTTGTTTGTTCAGCGTAATCTCGACTTCTTGTTGACCAGAATTGTAATCCCAAAGAACTTCCTCATGGCTGCTGCATGCCTTATATCAAGGAATTCCGGCTAAACATCTGATAATGGCTTCCCTCCACGATCAAATGCAATTGCTGAACATTTCAAACATCCCCCACTTTCTCCCACTAAGATGCTACAAAAAAACGAAAGTTTTTCCTTATGTGCAATCATAAATACATTATGTCAAGCAATTAATTTATCTAGTAATTTTTATGGCAATTAAATCTGCATATCGCCATGATTTCACTAGGGATATGAAAGATAAAATGGAAATGGAGGTATTTGCCGGTGTTTTGTAGGAATCAGAGAGAAGAAATCAACGTTTGTAGCGAGGGCATATTCAGTGCTTTTGCCAAAGTTTGAGCGGCTTTCTTATATTTATTTGCTTCAGATTTTCTTGTCCCCGAAAGCAATTTTGCGATATTGGCTATTGTCAACAATTGATATTCACGCCCCAAATCCACGCTTGATTGAGCCGCTTTCTGGAGATGCTTCCAAGCAGGAACATCTTCATTCATGGCCAGATGATATGTTGCATAGGCATTATCGAGCAGACATTCAATAATTGGATCTTTAATTTTCTCTTGAATTCTGTCGGTTTCTTTAAGAAAAAGATCGGACTTCTCATGTTCACCTACAATAAGAGAAATTCTTGCCATCAATAAAGAAATCATGGCTTCATCACGCTTTGGTATTGAACCCGCATGCAAACCAAGAAATTCATTCCCTTGATTCAGAGCTTGTTCATATGACCCTTCATCGCATAACGTAATCATTTCTCTTTCCATTCCGGCTGAGTCTGCTTTGATCGATTCATGCAATTGCTCTTCAGGTTCATCATCATTGTGATTTTCACGATACTCGACTTGCTCCGGAGTGAGAACACTCATTCCAAAATCTTCTCGAAGTTCAGCTCCGATTCTTGTTCTTTGTAACTTCATGTCTATTGGCGATTCTTCACCAACCGATGTCAATTGCTTGATATTCGCATCATACTGTTGAAGTGCGAAACCACTCATACTCGGCAATGACATATGCTGTGATGTCTGTGCGATTTCAAGCAGACCATGTTGCATAACTTCCTTTTCGCCGGCTCCACTTGCATGTGCAACGATATAAGGTGTAATCTTTGATCTTTGCACTTCATCAAGTCCTTCGGCCTGCTCTTGCAAAACATGCATCATTTGACTGTGAATTGCTGTCTTTTCTTCATACTCCAAAGACTTCTCAAAATACTCTCTATAGAAGGTCTGTGTAAATTCAAACAAAGTGGTCTTCACGCCATAGCGTTCATGCGGGCCAAGACTACGCAATACACCTGTCTTTGCCTGGACTCTTTTTATTCTTCGAATTGCAGTGACAATATCAGTGTTAAGTAGTTTGGATATGATGAAAGCGCTACTCTCCACTCCCTCAGCAGCACATAATGAAAGCAGCATAATTTCTTCTTCATTGAGATTCTCTATCAACTTTGAGAAAGCCGCGTGAACACTCGATGGTAGAAGGTCTCCACGAGTGAATTCTTCTTTGACAGAACCATCATCTTTGAAAGGTGTGACTTTTGCAAAATATCTCACATATTCAGTGACGACACTCGGTATACCTGATGTTTTATCAAATAAAGTTGATTCAAATACAGCATTACCGGAATATTGCGGAAGAATTCTAATGCATAATTCATGAACCTCTGTTTTGGAAAATGCCTCCACCTCACAAAACCTATAAGATTTACCATCATCTTTGACTATTCGTAATACACTAAGCAATGGAGACAGCGTTTCTTCGGCAATACTTCTTCGATATGCGATGACAAGCAAAATGGGAAGTGAATCGATCTTCTCTATTAGTTTTTCAATGAGCAATGCTGATTCTGCATCACACCAATGCATGTCATCAAGGATTAAAATCAAAGGACTTTTACTAGACCATTCAGACAATGTTCTGAAAAATTCCAGGTATAAATCCTTTCTCTCTTGCTCATCTTTTTTACCTTCAGTTTTTTCTTTCTCATTTTTATATAGTTGAACATCACGGTTGATTTCTTTCACGGCATCAACCAAATCACCGAAATACGGTACAGAAGTAAGCAAAGTCATACCGATATTAATTGCTAACTTTTTCTTCGGCGTCATTACCGATTCGGAAGATTTCAACTCTTCGATCAAGCGTAAGAATGGTCCAAGCGGTTGTAGCATACCTACTTGCATAGTACCTACAGGTGCCTGACAAGATGCCATGGAAACAAGAGCTTTATCTTGTTTTTGGGAAGAATCTTCGAATACTCTCAATAATGTGGTTTTTCCAAAACCCGTTTCCCCGGAAAGAAAAATCACAGACCCCTGCTTCTTCTTCAATCGCTCGGCTGAAGAATGCAAGATGTCGAGCACTTTTGCTCTTTGTATGATGATATTCTGTTGTTCCATGGTTTCGAGAGAAAATTAGGACTGGTAAATTACACAGATTAGGAGAAAAAACACCCTGAAAAACAATGGCGAAGCTAATGCCTCGCCATGCTTCTCAATACTAGATTATTCAGACTCATCAGAATTGGGGTGAGTCAAATCAAAATCCTGATCTTCTGCTTCACCGAAAGCTGGCAATTGCAAAATATCTTGACTTTGTCCGCTGGGCAATTCTTGTACATCTCGAAGCTTCTTCTCTATCGCTCTTGAACGCACACCTGCTTTGTCTATCTCATTCGCAGCTAACTCCAATTTGCGTCTTGTGGCTTCAAGCACGACTCCAAATTTACCGAATTCATTTTTCACAGCACCGAGTAATTGCCAAACTTCGCTTGATCTCTTTTCAATTGCTAATGTTCTGAAGCCCATTTGCAAACTGCTCAAATAAGCAACAAGATTTGTTGGTCCGACAATAATAATTTGATATTCCTTTCTCAGCAACTCAAATAGACCTGGGGAATGTAGTATCTCAGCATATAGACCTTCTGTAGGAACAAACATCACTGCAAAATCTGTCGTGATAGGAGGATTGATATATTTCGAAGAAATGGTTTTTGCATTTTCTTTCACAACATCTGCAAAAGCTTTTCTTGCTGCATCCAATTCCTTTTGTGGAATTGTACCGACAGCATTGTATGCGTCAATCAATCGCTCATAGACTTCAATCGGAAATTTCGAATCAATGGGTACATAAATATCTTCTCCACCTTGATTCTTATTCGGCAATTTAACAGCGAATTCCACTCGCTCTTGCGTATCCGGTTTTACGATGACATTTTCTTCAAATTGATCTCTTGTGAGAAATTCTTCAAGAAGATTTCTGAGTTGAATTTCACCTACGATACCTCTCGTTTTTACATTACTGAGCACTTTCTTCAAATCACCAACTCCATTCGCCAGTCCTTGCATTTCGCCGAGTCCTTTATGTACTTGTTCAAGTCTGTCACTAATCAACTTGAATGATTGATTGAATCTTTGCTCCAATCCTTCCTGCAATTTTTCATCTACAGTTTTGCGCATTTCATCAAGTTGCTTTGCATTGTCTTCTTGCAGATTTCTCAATTTGATTTCCATGGTATCTCGAATCTCAGAGAGTTTTTCATCGGCATTTTTGCGAATATTCTCTTGCTTGGAAACCAAATCTTCAAACTTCTGTCTTTGCATCTCATTCAATTCACGAGCGCTCTCGGACAATCTTCGTTCAAAATTCACGAGTGCCATTTGTTGTTCTTCTCTTGACTCACGCAGAGCACGCTGATTCTCTTCGCGATTTCTTCCAAATTCTTCCCGAATAAGTGGATCCATGCGTGAGATATCCGCATCGAGCTTGATGAGTTTGTCAACACTCTCGCCGGACTTTTGTTGATTTGATGTTCTATTTGAATACCAAATGGAATACGCTCCCATGAATAAAAGGAGCAGAAGCAGTATGTGTGTTACATCCATAGAATACTCTCTCTATGATTGTGATAAAAAAATCCCCGAAATGATTGCATTGCGATGGTCCCAAGATTGAAGCAATGAAAATTCATGCAATGAGGGGGAATTCATGCATGAAAATAAAAAACCGCCGTCAAAGCTATGAACTTTGAGGGCGGCGATATACGATTGTCTGCGTGCATTATTGCATCAATGTTGACTCAAGCCAAACATATTGAGCAAAATACCACCATTCTTAACGAAGAAAGGAACAAAAACCAATGAGATGATCGCCATCAATTTAATGAGAATGTTCAGTGATGGTCCTGATGTATCCTTGAATGGATCACCAACCGTATCACCTACAACTGCAGCTTTATGGGTATCTGAACCTTTGCCCCCCAATTGACCTGTTTCAATGTATTTCTTCGCATTATCCCATGCGCCACCGGAATTTGCCATTGAGATTGCCATCATCACACCTGTGATCAATGCACCAATCAATAATCCAGCAACCATGTGTACTCCAAAAAGCCAACCGGTAAGAAGCGGTGTAAGAATTACCAATAAGCCGGGAGCTATCATCTCACGCAAAGATGCTTTAGTGGAAATATCAACACAGGTGCTATAATCAGCTCTTGCTTTCCCTTCAAGCAAACCAGGAATCGTACGGAACTGTCGTCTCACTTCTTCAATCATGCTAAATGCTGCTTTTCCAACTGAACGCATAGTCATTGCTGAGAATGCGAAAGGAAGTGAAGCTCCAACGAATAAACCTGCCATTACGATAGGATCAAGCATATTAATGACAGGCAAATCAGCTCTTGTCAAAAATGCCGCTGTAAGAGCAAGTGAAGTCAAAGCTGCGGAACCAATAGCAAATCCTTTACCAATGGCTGCTGTTGTATTCCCTGCCGCATCAAGAGCATCTGTGCGCTTGCGAATGTCTGGACCCATTTCTGCCATCTCTGCAATACCACCTGCATTGTCTGAAACAGGACCATATGCATCAATGGTAAGACCTACTGCAATGGTTCCAAGCATGCCGATTGCAGCCATCGCAATGCCATACATTCCTGCAAAAGAAAAACCAATCACAACTGTTATTGCCATGATAAGCATTGGAAGTACGGATGAATTATAACCCAATGACAAACCATAAATGATATTGGTTGCCGCGCCCGTTTGAGATGCATCTGCAACTTCACGAACAGGAGAATATCTATGTGATGTATAATATTCTGTTATCAAACCAATCGCAAGTCCAGCTATCAATCCAGCTGCTAATGTGATGAACACACCCATATTAGAATGCATACGATTACCTAGCATGAATTCACCGGGCAACATATTCATCGTGAATGGATAGAGTGCAATGAGCATGAGAATAGTTGAGATGATCAATGCATTCTTCAATGATGATTCAACTTTTTCTTCAGATTTAGGGTTGATGAAAAAGAGCGAAATCAAACTTGCAACGATACCAACGCCACTCACAAAAAGTGGGAATAGCAAAGCAGAAGTCTTTGCTTCGCCTTCAAGCATTGCAAATGAAGCAGCACCAATAACCATTGCGGCACATGTTGACTCAGCAACCGAACCAAATAGATCCGCACCCATACCGGCAATATCACCAACATTATCACCAACATTATCTGCAATCACGGCAGGATTGCGAGGATCATCTTCCGGAATGCCTGCCTCAACTTTCCCAACCAAATCAGCTCCAACATCAGCGGCTTTGGTATAAATACCACCGCCAACTCGACCAAACAAAGCAACTGAAGAACCACCCAATGCAAATCCGGAAAGAATTTCCATAATGATGTGCTGATCTATAGAAGGATGCAGTGTGATGAGTCCCAAATACACAAGTATCAATCCCATCACTGCAAGTCCGGTCAAACCAAATCCCATCACTGCACCGGATTCAAATGCAATGCGAAATGATTTTTCCAGTGATATTCTTGCGGCTGCAGCTGTGCGAACATTACCTTTTGTTGCAATTTTCATCCCGATATAACCGGATACTACAGATGTTCCTGCACCAATCAAAAAGCATATTGCAGACCATAATCCCAAAGGAATACCTGCATGCTCATCATTGACGGTAAACACAATAATGATGGCAAACAAACCCATGAACAATGATAGAATGCGATATTCTCTCTTGAGAAATGCCATTGCTCCTTCGGCAATTGCTGAAGATATCTCAGTCAATTTTGCAACTTCTTCAGGTGAAGAAGCACCTGAATCAATCGAAATGGCATTCACACGGCGTGAATAAAATAAAGCAACGATGAGCGCTAAAGCTCCTAAACCTAGTATCAATCCAACTGTCATACAATATGTCTGAAAAATGGAACAAGAATATTCAAATCAATTATGATATTCCCTTTTCTTTACATTCAATGAGAATTGAATAATAAGGGCTTGCAAATATACGAAAGGCACTGCTTATCGAGGGTTTTTGAATGATAATATCATTCAATTTTTTCCTCATTCATGGCTTTTTTTTGCAGATCTTTTCCTTTTCAGAAAGAGTATGTATTTTTGCAAGCCATTTGGTCTCCTAGCTCAGTTGGTTAGAGCGCTACGTTGACATCGTAGAGGTCACTGGTTCGAATCCTGTGGAGACCACTAAAAGCCAAATCTTAATATGATTTGGCTTTTTTTCTTTAAAAAAGTAATAGCCCTCACATAGTGAGAGCTATTACCGTATCCTGACCCCTGATAGCCAATAATTATAGATCATCTTAAGATGAAGAATATAACCCTATTCCAAATCAATTTGATCTACCGGCAACTTACAGGGATTACTTTTCTCTTATACCCTATACAAACCCCATATTTTCTTTGGGCATGAAAATTTATCACAGTGCCAATACAAATGCAGATAATGATTGCTCTGGGGTTAACTGTGCCTTTTTCCTGAGTTTCATCCTGTGGCTTTCTATACTTTTTACTGTAACACCACAAATATTTGCTATTGATTGAGTCGACAAATCAAGTCTAATCAATTTGGCAACTTTCATTTCCATACTAGTAATTGATGGTATCTTCTCAATCAAAATTGAAGCTAATTCTGGATATGACTTATCACACTCTGCAAGATAAGCAGTCAAATCCGGGGCATTTCCCTTTCTTCTTGCTACCATGCGATGAAGTTGATCCACAAAATTTGCACCGTTCTTGTTCCCAATCGCGTTATGATCAATGAGAGATTCAACTTCAAGCATAATCTTTTCCAAGCTCATGTTTTTTTGTTTTAATATCTCAATTTTTTCTCTTAATTGCACGACCTCATCGACAAGCGCTTTTGTGAATGTTGGCTTACCTTCACTTGTCAATTGCTTCTTTTCTTCTAAAACGATACTTTCTATTTTTTTAATGTAAATATCCACCTCATCTTGATGAATCTTTTCAAATACATCATTATATTCTATCAGATATTGAGAACACAATTTCCATTCTTCAAAACTTTTACAAACTTTCCACATACTATTGATTATTGCAGCCTCCAATCTCAGAATTTCTAATTCCTTTGAAAGCTTCAATGCTTCTTCAAATGAGTTCATAGAGTTTGTAAAATTCCGTAAAGGATTATCAGTTCTTGAGTGGAATTCTCCCAACTCTTTGTGAAATTCAGCAATTCTCAATTTAATATCATGTTCCTGATAAAAGTTCAAGCCCTCAATCAAAATTTTCAAGGATTCTTCCCAATTCCCTTCATGTCTGAGCATATCAGACTTTCGCATATATAAACCACCTTTGTCATATATATTGCCATAATGCTCCCAACTTATTGCTGCCAATTCCAAGTGTTTTTTTGCACTCTTATAATCATGCAAGTAAATATAGTTACGTGAGATATTGATATGTGATTTATATTGATGTGCATACGATGCATTTATGAATCCCTTAAGTGATTGGGATGACAACAATGCTTCGGTTGATTTTTCCATTTCTCCAAGTGAGTAGTACACTCCTCCCCTCACAAACAATGCTTCGCATAGTATAAAATTATCAGGACCCAAATGTCTTTGGACTATTAACTCGGCTTCGGTTAATGCTTTAAAACTTTCTGAAATATACTTATGCGTTTGGTGATAATGACTAGCAAGAAGTACTTTTGCCCGCGCTCTTATCTCATGATATTTATACTTCGCAAATACTTTACAATGTTTTTCAATTCTTTCATGCATCTCCACAGCAGACAATTCTCTTCTATTGATATATGTTTGAATGAATTCAATCAATTCGCTTTGAATTTGAGACGAACCGCTCCCTGCATATTCCCTTATTTGCATTTCAATTCTACTCATATCACTACTCTGGTCCCCTTGGATTACTTTCACAATATCTTGCGATAATGTTTTCAAAGACATGTATTTACTTTTGTTTTTCATTGCTATGCTCTTCATTGAAACCCTCTGTTCTATTATAAATCTCTACTTCAAGATATTTTTATATTGATAGAATATATGCCGACAATGACTGATTTGGATTGAGATTTGCCTTTTTACGAAGATTCATTCTATGATTTTCAATGCTTTTTACAGTCACATTAAATATTCTTGCAATAGATTGTGTTGCTAATCCTTGCTTTATCAACTTTGATATTTTCAATTCCATTGAAGTGATATTTGGATGAGATTTTACGATATCCATTCCAAAGTTGGGATGAAGCTTATCACATTTTGCCAAATATGATTCTAGATCTACTTCATTACCTTTAGCTGACTGCACTAATTCTTCTATTTTTTCATAAAAGGCATCATTATTATGAACAGTTTTTGATTTTCTACTTAACAATAGTTCAATTTTTTCAATGGCATGTTTCAATCGAATATTTTCCATCTGCAATTGCTCATTTACTTTATTCAATTGAATCACTTCTTCAGTCATTGCTTCTCTATATGCCATCTTACCCTCTTTTATGAGTTTATTCCTTTCTTCAAGTGCTTTATTTTCGATTTTTTTAATTTCAAATTGCAATTCAACTAAATGTACTTCTTCAATCATTCTATGATACTCAATAAGTTTTTCAGTACATGCTTCCCATTTTCGAAATGCATAAGCCGCCTTCCACATACTATTTTGTATGGCAAATGTAAACTTGTTTATTTTTAACTCTCTTGCGATCTCCATTGCCTTCTCGAATGAGTGCATAGAAAGATCATAGTCTTTCATTGGATTATCTTCTATTTTAAAAAATTCCCCAATCTCTTTGTAGAATTCACCTAATCGCAATGGAAAACCTAAATTCTTATACCATTCTAAGCCCTCTTGTAATTGAGCATATGATAATTCCCATTTTCCTTCATACCTCAATAAATCTGCTTTTCTAAGATACAGTGCACCTTTGTCATATGGACCTTGATAATCCTCCCAATGTACTTCTGCAGCTTCAAGATGCAGTTTTGCTTTAGCAGGATCATTTGCAAAAATATAGTTTCTAGCTAGATTTATATTTGATTTAAACTTCATTTCCCCAGATGCCTTCGCATATGACTTTAGCGATTGTGCTTGTAGAATTGCTTTTGTAGATTCATCAAAATTCCCTTGAAAGTAGTATACCGAACCCTTCATAAATAACACTTCACAATGTGTCATATTGTGAACGCTTAAATGTTTTTGCACAATTAGTTCTGTTTGAAGGAGATAAGACAAACATTCTTCAAAAAATACATTTGTGACAAAGTAATGACGAGCCAATGAGTATGTTGCAAAAGCCAACATTTCATATAGTTTATGCTTTACAAATATCTTACTACATTGTTCAACACATTCTTTAAACTCTAATACAGGAAGATCTACTCTTCTTAGGTATAGACGAATAAATTTTTGTAATGCATCGCATAATATCCATGACTCTGTACCTGAATATGTTTCCAATTGTTCCAAAATATCTCTTAATCCATCATCATTCCGATTTCTAATTGCAGCTATTAACTCCACAGATGCAATCTTAAGACTGATATTTGAATCTTTACCATTTCCATTCATACTACGAATGTTTGTTTTGCTAGCCATTATATTCAACTACTTCATTTATAATAATTCCGGCATTTATGCCATTCATAAATATGTAAATTTGTTTGAAATAAACAAGGTGTAATCGTGCAAAATTGTATCATTTGTAATATTCCGAATCTGAAGCAAAAAACAATTAATGGTGTTTCATTAGTATACTGTACAAATTGTACCGTTCATGTCCTTAAGCATATTCCAAATCAAGACAAACTTGATTCATATTATTCTTCGCACTATCTCATGAGCGCCAGTGAAGTTTTGGCTTCTGAATATAGGCGCATCTTTAGACTCCCCGAACAATATTGGCTGATTTCACAATTGCAAAAACAAGGACTCAAATCTGGTGACAGAATTTTAGACATCGGTTGTGACAAAGGGTATTTTCTTGATATATGTAGAAGATTTGGATTTGAAGTATGTGGGATTGAACCATCTCAATCAGCAAAATCATATACAATGTCTATCGGCCTCAATATTGCTCCCAGCATTAAAGATATTCAACCATCATTTCAAGCATTGACGCTTTGGCATGTATTGGAACATTTTACAGAACCACGCAATCTTTTAGAACAATGCCAACATCTTCTTGATGACAATGGCTTCATTTTTATACGCGTTCCTGATTTTGCATCATTCTGGAGCAGAGTATTGGGCAGATATTGGATATGGTTCCAACCACATAATCATTATGTGCATTATTCAAAAAAATCACTTTGCACCCTGATTGAATCCGTAGGTTTTGAAGTTGTGGAATGTTATAGCAGAAAACCAAATGATAATCATACATTCAAAGCAGGAATCTTAGCCGACAGAACTCTTAGGAATTCATTTTCTTACAAACAAAGTGCAAGAAAATTCTTAGGTCGTCTATATGAACATCTGACTGGTGTTGAGATTTTTCTTGTTGCCAGAAAAAGAAAAGCCCCTTCAATTTGAAGGGGCTTTTTATTTACTTAATCATTCCACGAAGTTCGGTGAGCGTCATTGATTTGGGACGCACAATTGGAGAACCAATCATACGGTGAACCAAGATCTGGGAACAAATTCCCATTGCGCGAGAAACACCAAACATTACAGTATAGAATTCAAATTCTGTCATACCATAATAATAGAGCAATGAACCTGATGCTGCATCAACATTTGGCCAAGGATTCTTTGCTTTTCCTTGCTCTTTCAATACTTCAGGAACAATTGCAAACAATTTCTTCATGAATTGCACATTGTCATCATTCAAATTCTTTTCTTCAGCAAATTGATGGAATGCTGTGAAGCGAGGATCTGTTACGCGAAGAACAGCATGTCCATAACCAGGAATAACTTGTCCTGAACCAAGACGCTTGAAGCAATATTCACGAAGTGCTTCATCTGTTGGAACACCACCAAACTCCTGACGAAGATCCATGATGAAACGCAAACATTCTTGATTGGCAAGACCATGCAATGGACCCGCAAGACCATTCAAACCGGCGCTCACAGAATAGAAGACATCGGAAAGTGCAGAACTGACAACATGTGATGTCATGGCACTCACATTTCCACCTTCATGATCACTGTGCAGCACAAGATACAATCTCACGAGATCTTCCCATGAGGCATCATTGCTAACACCAAGCATATGTGCAAAATTTGCACTCCAATCCAAGCCTTCTTTCGGTGCGATCAAATCGCCCTTGCCAAATCTAATGCGATAAATTCCGGCAGCGATTGTAGTAACACCACCGAGCAGGGTAACGCAATCTTCCAAAGTTGCCTTCCATAATTCATCTTTTGAAGCACCTGCTTCATATGCTTTGCGGAAAGCTGAATCTTTTTCCAATGCCAAGATTCCGATGCTGAGCATGACCATTGGATGGGTATCTTTTGGCAAGGCCTTTAATACATCCCAAACTGAATCCGGTACATTCGCTTTTGCTGCAAATGCGGCACTGATTTCTGCTCTTTCAGCATCATTTGGCAAAACGCCAGTACAAAGAAGAAAGAATATATCTTCGGGAGTTTGGTTTGTCAATTCCAAAATTGGGATATTTCTGATGCGAAGACCTTCATCTGCAGATACAGAAGAAGTTTCGCATAGCAATGCGGGAACAGCTCTCATGCCACCGAGCACTTGCTCAATTGCAACAGTAGAGATTTGCGTATCTCCATGTTCCTTGAGCAAGGTTGTTCTCTCGGCACGAAGCTGGGGAAGTTTCTCGTCGAGTCGAGCTTTGAACAAATCCATTGAAATCACCTGAAATGTTATGTAATGAAAAGTCGTGTTGAAGTGCTGAGCAGGCTCAATTGCAACATGCAAAAATCCTACAATTGCAGACGCAAAGATACGATATGTGCATGATTTTTCACGAAGAAAATACTTTGAACTCAAGCATAAATTGACCGAATAGCACAATCAATGCTTGGTTTTACTGTTTTTAATCATTCCATAAAATGCAATGATATCCCTTGCAAGTTCCGTCCATGATAATTCTTTTTTTAGAGTCCTTACCCCTTCTATGTACCTAGAAGCCAAGTCCTTATCGAAAAATTCATTAATTCCATAGGCAATCTCTTGAATATCAACACCTTTTACTATCATGCCGGCCTTTCCATGTCTCAGTGCTTCGGGTAAGCCTCCAACAGGTGTTGCTATGACCGGAATTTCAAAATGATGTGCAATTGCTATGATACCACTTTGTGTTGCTGATTTATACGGCAATACGCATGCATCCGCGGAGCAGAAAAAGAGAGGAGTCTCGGAATCAGGGATATATCTCACATGTTTATGTACTCTGTGAGCGAGCTTTAGTGATTGGATTTGTGCATCATATTCATCAAATGCGCCATAGATTTCCCCTGCAATCACTAGATGAACATCTTCCGGTAAAAACTTCATGGATTCAATCAAATTCATGAGTCCTTTATATTCTCGAATAAATCCAAAAAAGAGGAGGATTTTGGCATCTTTTGGCAAAGAGAGTTGTTCTCTTGCCATTCTTTTATCAATGGGATCACCAAAATGTGTGTAGATGGGATGCTCTTTTCTCAAGATGGGTTTACCTAGATTCAAGCGTTTCAAATCTTCTTCAACAGCATCGCTGATGGCAATGAGTCCATCATGTGCAGAGAGCATATATTTTGTAAAAGCAGCATCGCCGGGTCTGGACTCATGTGGCAATGCATTATGTACTACACAAAGTTTTATGCAATCTTTATCCATCCTTCTTGCAATAGTTCCAAAGGCAGGACCCATGAAAGGCATCCATAATTGAGTCAAGAGCAAATCGGGATGTGTTTTGCGAATATCCGAAGCGGTAGAAAGCCAATTGAATGGATTCATCGTATCTAAGACTCGCTTTGCGGGAATTGGGTCTGCACTATCTTCTTCGGTTACAAATTGAGAACTTCCAGGGAATAAGATGCCGGGATATTGCCTAGTAAATGTATACGCTCTTTGGTGATGTCCCAATTCCTCAAAAGCTCGATATAATGCAGCATTAAACTGCGCAATGCCTCCCCTATATGGATAGAAAACAGATACATAGGCAATGTCTAAGGGATTTTCAATCATCAAGAAAGCTGCCTTTGTATTGCATCAAAAACTGAATCCACTGAAATATCCTTCATGCAGATTCTCTCTCGAGAACATTGTGCTCCATAGTAACAATCACACCCTGTTTCAGGCTCAATAATTTCTCCTCTTCCAAAAACATCGAATTCATGTTTATTGAAGATGTTGTTGAACAGAACCATTTTCTTTCCAAGTCCGAGCGCAATATGCATCGTCATAGACACCGCTGTTACAATCACATCACATTGAGCCGAAATTGCTATGAATATTTCCAATGGAAAAACACCTTCATACATAGCACCGGTTTCTTGCTTCAATGCTGTATTTCTTTCATGCTCATCATTCCCACCAAGCAATAATGGTGCATATCCGGCATTTTTTAGAGCAACAATCAGTTGTTTCCAATTCTCTTCCGGCCAAAGTCTTGTTGGCCAACGCGAACCTGCACCTGTATTGAGTCCGATGATGGGTTTATTTTGGGCTGATTCTTTGAGATATGCCCAGTGGTCCATTTGCTTGGATTCCACATTGAGCAGATATGGTTCTTGCTGATAATCGAAGCCACAGATCTCGAAAATCTCATCTACATAACTCTTTGTATTTGCTTTGGAAAAAGAATCAAATAAACCGGTGAGTAATTTATGCTCTGATTCCGGATTTGCGATAGAAAGATGTCCATCGGACCAAATAAATCCAAATTTTTGCTTTGCATTACATTCAGCAAGAAGCATTGCGGCTTCTTGGTCTTTGCAGAGATTCACTGCGATGTCAAAATGTTGCTTGGTAACAATGAACACATCTGAAAAAGTAAATGTACGAATACAATCAAGCGCATCATTGGGGAGGATTTCGGGATAATTCGTTATCCAGGTTATATGACAATGTGGGTACTCTTTTCTATATCGTTCTAAAAGAGGTGTTGTTCGAATCACATCCCCTAATGCTCCAAGCTTTATGATGAGAATTCGTTTGGAGATAGGTTGATAGTCAGTACATGTAGGACAAATCTTACCGGACTCTTTATTGGGCCTGCATGGCATATCGCCACGGAAATGAATGCAATCAAAATGCAAGTCTTGTATTGTCATCGTTTAGAATCGTGGAATGCGGACATTACCGAAAAGTGTTGGAGAATCATGCTATCTTTGTAGAGTTCAAGGATAGCTTTTGCCATGAAAAATGTATTGATCATCGCCTATTATTTTCCCCCTTCCGGCGGACCCGGAGTGCAAAGGGTTTTGAAGCATATTCAATATCTGCGAGATTTTGGTTGGAATCCCATTGTTTTGACTGTCTCCAATGGGGATTTTCCCGCAAGAGATGAATCACTGCTTTCCAAAATTCCTGCGGACATCATCGTTGAAAGAACTCATATTTATGAGCCATACGATGCATATCGCATGCTCATGGGACAGAAAAAAGGAGTGCCTATTGATGTGAATGTCATCAAGAATGACCATCAAAGGCGTTCGATCAAAGAGCGCATTGCCGAAGCAATTCGAGCAACATTATTCATTCCGGATGCTCGCATTGGCTGGCTACCAACCGCAATTCCAAAAGCTATGGAATTGATTGAGAAACACTCAATCAGTGCAATATACAATTCTTCACCCCCTTACACAACTTCGCTCATTGCCAGACAATTGAAGAGAAAGACGGGTTTGCATTGGGTGGCAGGTTTTCGTGATCCATGGACAGAATTTCTCACTTCGCCCAAAAGATGGTTCCTTCCGGCCTGGATTGACAGATCGCTTGAGCATAGTGTTTTCAAGGAAGCCGATGCAATTGAATGTGCATGGATCGGTATCATCAAAGATGCTCTCAGAAAATTTCCATCTCTTTCGGAATCAAAGTTTCATCATGTTCCAAATGGTTATGATTCAACGGATTATCCGAGCCGGGAGCATATCGACACAACACTTGAAATCTATGATAGATTTGTATTGACATATACGGGTTCGATGTACGGTAGGCGTAACCCATCATCTCTTTTTGCAGCTCTGGAATTGTTGGCATCAAAAAATCTTCTTGATCCCAAATCCATTCACCTTCGATTTATCGGAAGATTCGGGAATGAAGTGCATGACATGTTCAATTCCACTTCATTCAAGTCATCAATTGAGGTGATTGGATATGTTCCTCATGAAAAGAGCATCTCCTATCTTCTTGTTTCTCATGCATTATTGCTGATTGTCGATGAAGCCAAAGAAAGCGAGGAGATTGTTCCGGGGAAAGTCTATGAATATATCGGTTCCATGAAACCCGTGATTGCAATTGCACCGGCTAAAGGCGCTATTGCGGATCTCATGCATGAGACACAGGCAGGTGGAATTGCTCATCAATCAGACATTGAAGGAATAGCTGAGATTATTCTTAAGATGTATCAGGCATTTCAAGAGGGTAAACCAATTGCTTATCCCAATGTGGATGCAATCAGGCGATATGAAAGAAGGGAATCAACTCGCACATTGGCGAAATTGCTAGATGGTTTATCCTAATCGTTCATTTTTTTTGCGAGATTCTTCAGCCATCTTGGCTTTAAACACGGTCATTTCATCAAGTAGTTCAGGAAAACAAGCGCTTAGAATCTGAACAGCAAGTAAGCCTGCATTTTTCCCGCCACCAATTGCAACTGTCGCAACCGGAACGCCGGGTGGCATTTGCACGATGGATAATAGCGAATCTTGACCACCCAATGCCTTGGTTTGAACAGGCACCCCAATCACGGGTAATGGCGAATAAGCTGCGATCATTCCGGGTAAATGAGCGGCACCGCCTGCTCCTGCTACAATCACTTTTATCCCACGCATATGAGCTGTTTTTCCATATTCAGCCATATCTTCCGGTGTTCTATGCGCAGAAACTACCTTCAATTCATACGGAATCGAAAATGTCTCGCATATCGATGCAGCCTCTTGCATTGTTGGAAGATCTGAATCACTCCCCATGATGATTCCAACTATTGGGTCTAAACCAAAACGATTGTTTTTTTGCTCTGACATGATATGCCTTTGCCTAAGAAAAAAAAGTGCCCCGACGGATAGCACTCGTCGGGGCTTCCTGATATTTCAGCGATTATTTATCGCTTATTTGGATTGAACAGTGGCTTCAATCCTTGCCAGCATTCAAAATAATCTCTCTGTAATTCACCTGTTTCCATTGCATATTTGGTTGGACGATTCACAAATCGAGTTTCTACCATGAATGCAAATCCATTATTCAAATAATGAGGTTCCAAAGTTGCATTAACCGCTTTTTCATATGTGGCGGCATCGGGTCCATGACCTGACATACAATTGTGCAATGAGCTTCCACCAGGCACAAATCCACCTTCTTTAGCATCATAAGCACCGGAAATCAATCCCATATACTCATTCATGAAATTTCTATGGAACCAGGGTGGTCTGAATGTATGCTCTGCAACCATCCACCTTGGTGGAAAAACCACGAAATCAGCATTAGCTGTTCCCGGAGTATCAGATGCAGATGTGAGAACTGTATAGATAGATGGATCGGGATGATCAAAAGTGACGGTATTGATGCAATTGAAATGCGCCAAATCATATTTGTATGGAGCATAATTACCATGCCATGCAACAACATCTAGAGGAGAATGACGCAATTCAGCTTGCCAGAGATTTCCCATGAATTTGGAAATCACATGAAATTCTCCGTCAACTTGCTCATATGATGCAATGGGATATTGAAAATCTCGTGGATTTGCTAAACCATTCGCACCAATTGGACCGAGATCTGGCAATTTGAATGGCGAACCATAATTCTCACAAATATATCCTCTAGCTGAGCTATCCATAAGGTCCACAGCGAATTTTATCCCGCGAGGAATCACGCAAATTTCTCCGGGGGATACATGAATTTTACCAAGTTCTGTACGGAACAATAGTGCACCATGCTGAGGAATAAACAGCATCTCACCATCAGCATTGTAGAAATATTTATTTTCCATCGAAGAATTAATGGCATAAATATGCACCGCAACGCCTGATTGTGAGGCGGAGTCTCCGCAACCTGCCATGGTGATGATACCATCGACCATATCGGCTTTAGCTTCCGGAATCGGATGTGGATCCCATCGTAATTGATTTGGCGTTGTCTCCACTTCATCGAAAGGGGTGGATCGAATCAAGCCATTTTCGATTCTTTCATAAGGTTTATGAACAACTGAAGGTCTTATTCTATACAGCCAAGAGCGTTTATTAGCGCCTCTTGGAGCTGTAAAAGCAGAACCATTCACTTGTTCTGCATAGAGATCATACGGATTTCTTTGCGGTGAATTCTGTCCGATCGGAAGAGCACCCGGTAAGGCCTCAGTGGCAAATTCATTGCCGAATCCTGAATTGTATTGAAGTTCCATGTCAACTTCCTGAATAGTGGGGAATAATCACCCTCCCATCATTCTTGCCTTCTGACAAGAACAATGAACAAAAATAACAAGGATTTTTGACTTCCAATCCAAACAATTGCATGAAATGATGGCTTAACTCACTTTGAAAGGACTTTGTCCTATGAGGCAAGTTTCGTAAGTTTGTGCTTTGCAGAATAATTACTTCTCCAATTCAATATTTGAAGGTCTTTCCCCAATGAACAACGGTCACATAGTTCAGGTGATTGGCCCGGTGGTGGATGTCGAATTCCCAAATGGGCATATTCCTCCGGTCCTTAATGCTCTCGAAATCCCAAGAACCACAACAGAAGGCAAGGAAGATGTCCTGATTTGTGAAGTACAACAACATCTCGGACAAGACAGAGTTCGTTCCATCGCGATGGATTCAACTGATGGATTGGTTCGTGGAATGAGTGTTATAGATACAGGCGCTCCCATTACCGTTCCTGTTGGTCCGGAAGTTCTTGGTCGCTTGATCAATGTAACCGGTCAAGGAATCGACAATAAGCCAGCAATTCAAGCCAAGACAAAATATCCGATTCACCGCCCAGCTCCTGATTTTCAATCGCTTTCCACAAAGAAAGAAATGTTTGAAACAGGCATCAAGGTTATCGATTTGATCGAGCCATTTACAAAAGGTGGTAAAACAGGTCTTTTCGGTGGTGCGGGTGTTGGTAAAACAGTTATCATCCAAGAATTGATTCACAATATCGCCAAGCAACATGGTGGTTATTCCATTTTTGCAGGTGTTGGTGAGCGTACTCGCGAAGGAAATGACTTATATCTTGAAATGACTGAGTCAAAGGTTATTGACAAAACAGCCCTCGTGTTTGGTCAGATGAATGAACCACCGGGAGCGCGTGCACGCGTGGCTCTTACGGCTCTTACAATGGCTGAATATTTCCGCGATGAAGAAGGCCGCGATGTATTGTTGTTTGTTGACAATATCTTCCGTTTCACGCAAGCCGGTTCCGAAGTATCCGCTTTGCTTGGCCGTATGCCTTCAGCGGTGGGTTATCAGCCGACATTGGCAACTGAGATGGGTGGCTTGCAAGAGCGTATCGCTTCAACAGACAAAGGTTCAATCACATCCGTGCAAGCGGTATATGTTCCTGCGGATGACTTGACAGACCCTGCTCCTGCAAATACATTCTCTCACTTGGATGCTACAACGGTTCTTTCCCGTCAAATTGCTGAATTGGGTATTTATCCTGCGGTGGATCCTCTCGATTCAAGTTCACGAATTCTCGATCCTTTGATCATCGGTTACGATCATTATAATACTGCAATGCGCGTGAAGAAAGTTCTTCAGACTTATAAAGATCTTCAAGATATCATCAATATTCTTGGTATGGACGAATTGTCTGATGATGATAAACAAACCGTATATCGCGCTCGTAAGATTCAGAAATTCTTCTCTCAACCATTCTTCGTTGCCGAGCAATTCACTGGTTTCCAAGGTCGCTATGTAAAGATCGAAGATACAATCTCCGGTTTCAAAGCAATTCTTGATGGTGAAGTTGACCATATCCCTGAAGGATATTTCAGCTATAAAGGAACAATCGACGAAGTCTATGATGCATTCAAAAAAGCCAATGCATAATTGATCTCTTTAATTAATGAAGTAGTATGTCAGAACATTTGCTCAATATCGATATCGTAACTCCGCAAAGTATTATTTATAGCGGAACAGGCGTCTCTGTCTCTTTGCCGGGCGCACAATCACCCTTTCAAGTTCTTTACAATCACGCCCCGATTGTATCAGCACTTGAAGTCGGTGCAATCAAAATTATCAATGAAGATAATTCAGAAGTGCTCTATGCGACCGAAGGCGGTTTTGTTGAAGTTCTCGGCAATCGTGTCTCCGTGGTTGTTGAAACAGCAGAGGTAGCTTCAGAAATCAATCTTGATGCAGTCAATGCAACATTAACTGATTTGAAACAACAGCTCGAACACACAACTTCAATGCAGCAAAGAGATCATATCAAGCATGCAATCTCCATTCAAGAAAATAGAGCTCGCATAGCTTCGAAATAAGATTCAATCTTGTAACAATGAAAAAGCCATCAATTTGATGGCTTTTTTTGTATAAAAACAACAATTCCCGTAAACAGGGGAAGCGTTTACGGGAATCGTGCTCTTAGGGAAGATAGGTTTGATGCCAAAAACCATTCAGGTTTTGCAGCATTGAAGGGAAGCACCAAACCTCGGGGGTCAACATACAATTTTCATTTGGCTAATAATAACCAGATTCTTGGTTAATATTAAGCAAAGTGTATGCCAAAAACCCAGATTTTGGTCTTACTTTGAAGATTTCTCTTAGATTTTGTCGAATTCTTGTTTGAATAACTGTTTTTGAGAATTTGTAATCGTTTTCTCTCTTCGATTCATGACAATATCGGCAATGGTAAGAGCTTTGTCCAATTCATAGATCACTTTGATAGTATCATTTGAATCCTTTGTACCCCAACTAAATGAAGGAATTTCCTTTGGTGGAAAGACTCCTATATCATGAATGGAGGAGTTGATTCCAATCACCGTTCCTGTGGAAAGACATGTCCCAATTGCTGTTTTTGAATGATCTCCTATAAGAGCTCCTAGAAATCTCAGTCCGGTTTGTACTCTTTTACCACGCAAAAACACATCAATTTCCCCATATGTATTCTTCAGATCAGAAGTTGTTGTCATGGCTCCGAGATTCACCCATTCTCCACAATAGGAATGGCCCACAAAGCCCTGATGCTGCTTATTCGCATATCCATGAAAAATACTTTGCTCGACTTCCCCACCGATTTTACAAAGTGGACCAATAACTGTACCGGAGTAGATTTGTGCACCTGCTTTGATGATACTTCCCTTTCCGATATGACATGGTCCTTGAATAAATGAATGCGCCATTATCTGCACATCGGATTCTATGATGATCGGCCCTTTACTTGCGTCCAGCACTATCCCTGGAGCAAATTCGCAATTTCTTCCGGTCAAAATACGATCGACATTCAATGCGAACACATGTCCCGGAAGAGACTCCTTCAATTGCTTCGAGAAAAATCCGAATGATTCTGTAATGGCTTTTGGAGCCATCATCATGGCATTCCATTGATGATGCAAACTCTCGGTTTCGATTGTAGTTATTGGTAAAAGATCAAGTCGGATATTTACTATAATTTGTTCGAAAGTGGGTGCATGAAGATTCACTTCAGACAATTCGGCATCGTTCACAAGATAGACACCAATGATATTCTCTCCGTCTTTTATGACAAAAGACTGACCACCATCAATTGCCATTCTTCGCAATATTGTTACTGTATGTGTATTGGGTGCAATTTCAGCGCGAAGGATCATGAGTGGAGCAGATTGTCCCGATAATACCTCAGTGGCAATCCCTTCTTGTTCCAAAAAGGATCTCTTTTGAATATCCCTTCCAGCAAAACGAATGGAGAATTCAGGCAATGAATCTCTATATGCTTCAAAAATCCTGCGGCCACCATATCGTAATTCCCATGAAGAATGCATGATGGAAAAAGGATATAAGGAATCTGATATTCCTTCAGATTCGGAGAGCAATAATGTAAAAAGAGAATGTTGCATTGAATATCCGGTAATTCATTTGGTATGACAAAAATCATTGTTAGAGTGACCAAAACCAAGGAATTTTGAATTGGATACTTTGTTCATTACCATATTCTGATTCTGGGAGGGATTGAATATGTCCATAATTGATGTCCCTGTTGAGGATGTTGAGAATTTTCGGAATGAGCTTGCCAGCATTGATCGCGATGGCTCCCGAAAGTGGATTTATGCCCGACAACCCAAAGGACGCTATTATACAGCGCGTACGGTAGTTGCCTCTATACTACTGATTTTTCTCTTTGCAGGACCTCATATTTATGTGAATGGTCATCCATTCATGTTGCTCAATCTTCCCGAAAGAATGTTCATCGTCTTTGGCATTCCGTTCATGCCACAAGATTTTCATTTAGTCGTACTGCTTGCTTTGTCATCTCTAGTATCTGTTGCTCTCTTCACAGCAATCGCCGGTAGGATTTGGTGTGGTTGGATATGTCCTCAAACCATTTTCCTCGAAATGATCTTTAGAAGAATCGAATGGTTCATCGAGGGATCTCCAAAAGAGCAAGCAACGCTTAATGCAGGACCTTGGTCCTCAAATAAGTTGGTAAAAAAGAGCATAAAACATCTGATATTTTTTGGGATTTCATTCGCTATCGCAAATACCTTTCTGGCATATATCATCGGAAGAGATGCACTCTTAAACATTCAACTTGATGATCCGATGAATCATCTTGCCGGACTTGGTATCATCACATTATTTAGCTTTGTGTTTTATGCAGTATTTGCAAGATTCAGAGAGCAAGCATGCCTGATTGCATGTCCATATGGCAGATATCAATCAGTATTGGTTGACAAAAACACCATTGCCGTGACTTATGATTTCTTGCGTGGAGAACCAAGAGGAAAACAAAAAAATAGGAAATCAGAACATGCACAAATCAATTCAGGTGATTGCATAGATTGTCATCAATGCGTGGTGGTTTGTCCAACGGGCATAGACATCAGAAATGGCATACAGCTTGAATGCGTGAACTGCACCGCTTGCATTGACGCTTGCGACCATGTCATGAAAAAAATCAATAAGCCCAAAGGACTCATCAGATATACTTCCTGGGAGGCCGTGAAGAATGGAACAGCAAATATTTTCACCGCAAGAATCAAATCATATCTTGCAGTATGGGTCATACTTCTTACCATCCTTGGATATATGTTTTCAAAAAGAACAGAAACCGAAACTTTGATTTTACGACAACCAGGAACAACTTTTGTTAAACAGGGAAATGATGCCATTGGCAACTTCTTCAATGTGATGATCACGAATAAAACATTTGGTGACAAGGATATAAAGATCAAGATATTGTCCCCAAAAAATGTATCAATGAAGCCATTAGGTTCATTCACTCCTGTTAAAGAGTTCGCCACTCTTGAAAGTAGAATGCTCGTTTCCATTCCGAAGAATTCGGCTGTATCAGGAAAAACAATGATTCAATTCGGTATTTATTCGAATGGCAAAATTATAGAAACAGTTCAAAGTGCTTTCATAGCACCATAAAGGAGATATCATGGAAAAGAAACAATCAAGATTCCATTGGGGATGGCGCATTGCACTTATTTATACGACTTTTGCTTTGGCAACAATCGGCTTCATGATATTCTCCTTCACGCAAAAAGTGGATCTCGTGAGCAAACAATATTATGCAGATGAATTGAAGTATGATGCAAAAATGTTGGCTGAAAAAAACACAATGATATTATCAAAAGTCTTATCGGTGACAAATAATGGTGACTTACTTTCCATACAATTTCCGAATACTCCGGAAAGCGGAGTGATTCATCTCTATCGTCCTTCGGAATCCGACTTAGACAAAGAAATCAAGATAGCGGGTGGAAGTACAGAGCAAACATTTTCCATTGCAACATTGCAATCAGGATTATGGATTGCTAAAATAGAATGGAAATCAGATAATACGACATTTTATGCAGAGCAGAGATTTACAAAATGACAAGTGAAGTGTTGTATATAACAGCATTGACAATGGGTTTACTCGGTAGCTTGCATTGCATGGGAATGTGCGGACCAATTGTGCTTGTACTTCATGGCAAAAGACCACTTCTTTCAAAACTTTTCTATCATGCAGGAAGAATTAGCATATACTCATTCATCGGCATTCTTATTGGATTTTCCGGTGGCGCTATGCGATTGGCGACATCGCAAGAAGCAATTTCTATCATTGCCGGAATTTTGATGCTACTCATGATTGTTGTACCATCAAGATTGATCTCCAGATTACCAATTCTACGCTCCTTCGGAACATTTTATTCCGTCATTCAGCAAAAAACACAATCTTATTGGAAAGAAAGATCCGTCAAAGGTGATTGTTTACTTGGCATGATAAACGGCCTTCTCCCATGTGGATTTTTATATGCCGCATTTCTTGGATCGCTCAATGCCGGCTCCATTTCAGGAAGTGCATTATGGATGTTGATGTTTGGAATAGGTACGATTCCATCTTTGCTCTTTGTAGGAAGTTTATCCTCCTTCAAGAATCAAACTTTTCAACGTTATGTACAGAAAGCATTGCCGATAGGAACAGCAATCATTGCAGTGATATTCATTTTGCGCGGTCTCTCACTGGGCATTCCGATGATAAGTCCAATTCTTCCGGATCAAATCCCAAGTACAGGAGCTCATTTGAATATACATCAAGAGCATAATTGTTGTACACCCAAACATTGATAATATGTTTCACATTTATAAACAGAGGAATACGATGAAAACATCGTTCATGCAATTCACGATTGCAATTATTGGTTTATTCTTTTTTTCCAATATCATGCAAGCAGCAGGCCCTGATAAAGCAGCTCTCATGAAAAGAGGTCAAGTTGTATATACTGAGTATTGCAAAACATGTCATCAAGCAAATGGCCAAGGATTGTCAACAGTCTATCCTCCACTTGCAGGATCTGATTATGTTAAAACCAAAGGCGCAAAAGTTGTTACCGACAATGTGGTCAATGGTTTGAAAGGACCTATTACCGTCAATGGAAAGAAGTTCAATAATGTGATGACACCACTTCCTGCAAAGTACACCAATGCGGATGCTGCGGCAGTAATCACTTTTGTACTTAATTCTTGGGGAAACAATGGAGGAATTGTTTCAGAAGCTGATGTAAAGAAAGTACGAAAAGCAAGCAAGTAATTGAAACAGTCAGAAAAACAAAATCCCTTCAGAGAAATATCTGAAGGGATTTTTTGTTGCGGAAGATTATTCCATATTCGGTCCAATCGAAACCGTGTATATGCCGGGTGGTGAATCCAGCATATCACTGCCATCGTTGGGTGGCGAAAAGTGGGAAAGAGAGTGCTCTTCCATATCGAGTTGAGTGGTGTACTCGATACTGTAAAGACAGTCAGTCAAGACTGAACCTTACATGAAACAATTTTTCCGCAATGGGGCTTGTTGACGAGTCTAATGCATTTTTCTTGCAGTAATTCTAAACCTTAGAGCAAAAAAAAACTTCCAATTGGAAGTTTTAATTCTTAAGTATTTGAAAACTCACCACTTCATGAGATTTACTTCATCAACATATACTGTTTGTCTGGATCTGAACAAAGCAAGTACAATGGCCAAACCAACTGCGGCTTCTGCAGCGGCTACTGCCATGACGAAAAATACAAACATTTGACCGGCAGAATCTCCAAGATATGCTGAAAAAGCAACCAATGTAAGATTCACTGCATTAAGCATCATTTCAATGCACATAAAGATGATAATGGCGTTTCTGCGGGTGATGACACCTGCAGCACCAATCACAAAAATGATTGATGATAAGGCCAAATAATATTCTAAAGGTATTGAAGTAAGATTCATGATTTACTCTGTATGGACTTTCAATGTAATGATTAGTCTTCTATATTTCGCTTAGCCAATATGATTGATCCCATTACCGCAGCAAGCAATAACAATGAAATAGCTTCAAATGGGAAAATATATCCTGAGAATAATACATTTCCAATTTCCGCGGGGGATCCAATTTTTTCTGCTGAAGGGGCGATCTCATTGAAACCGGTTGGCGCACTCAAAAATGCAAGCAACATCTGCATGATGAGTGCGGATGACATGGCAATTGCAAGAGCAGTTCGTGGATTGAATTTTTCCTGAAGCGTATCTTCTTTACCAAGGTTAAGAAGCATAATCACGAAAACAACCAGCACCATGATGGCACCTGCATATACCAAAATTTGCACAGCGGCAATAAATTGAGCTTGCAAAGTGAGATATAATCCCGCAAGAGCAAAGAAATGCATGATAAGGGAAACTGCTGCAGAAACAGGATTGCGTCTTGTTACGAGCAAAATTCCCGTTGCAATGGCTATCACTGCAAGCAATGAAAAGAGAACTACTTGAATATTCACTGTAATCTCATTGAAATAACTGAATCAACCGCAAAAATAGTAAAATTTCCGCCTTCTCTCACCGCAAAAAACCAAACTCATCAGCCATGAGACAATACTTGCCCCATATATTTGACCAATGATACCATCTTGGCATAATTCATCCTTTTTGGACCAATCAATCCTATAGATCCATATGCTCCTTTGATCGAGTATGATCCCATTACCATGCTATATTCTATAAGTCTTTGCTCTTTCATTTCATTTCCGATCACTATCTGCACGGAATTATCAATTTTTTCCTCTCTTTGATCCAATAAATGAATGATCACATCCTCATTTTCAACCAATTCTATCACGCCTCGCAATTGATTCGGAGAATCAAATTCAGGATATTCCAATAAATGTTGCGCCCCGGCAATATGAACTTTTTCATCATTGAGCGCATGAGGATTGAGCAAAGTATCAACTGAATCGATGAAAAGTCTGAGTAAAGTATGATGACCTTTTACTCCTTCCATCATCATTTCCACAAGATGCTCGCGAACAAATCGTATGGATTTACCACTGATTCTACTATTGATGAATTCAGCAGTTTGATCAAGTGCAGATGAATCCACTGATAAATCCGTTTCCAATGTGACAGTTCGAACGATATTCGACTCCAGTTCCATTGCAATCAATAAACGATCTGATGAAAGAGGCAATAGATGAACTCGCTTGATGATGATATCCGACATCTGGGGTAATTCCACAATTGCCAGACAGTGAGACAATGCACCTAGAATTCTTGATGCGTCTTTTAGGGCCTGCTCTTGCGACAAAGCAGTGAGCTGTTCTTTTACAACATGTCTTTCCTGCTCTGGCAATGCTTGAACACCCATTAAAGTATCAACATAGCACCGATACCCTTTATCAGTGGGAACCCTCCCTGCGGAAATGTGAGGATGACTTATGAATTGCATTTCCTCCAAATCAGCCATTACATTTCTAATCGTAGCCGGACTTAATGTAAATTCTTCTGAAGTCTTCGAAAGAAATCTTGAGCCTACAGGTGTGGCCGTCAAAATATATGATTGCACAATTGAGCGAAGAATAGATTTCTCTCGATCATTCAATTCTCTGTCATGTGGATTTCTATGATAGTGTTCTGTCATCATGCAAACAATTTACGAGTTCTATCAAAATTACAAACCTTGATCGATTGTTTCATACTCATGTACATACATTGTAGATTTGTACTTTAATTTCAAATATGAGTCCAATACATGGAATATCTTTCCAAAGCGGAGCAAGCTCGAATCAGAGTTCTTGATAAGAAAAAAGAGCGTGAAGAACAAGGCAGATTTATTGCCGAGGGATTGAAAATATGTTCGGAATTGCTTACCTCAAGTTTCAATATTCAATATGCCGTGATACCTGATGATGCTTCATCATCTGCATTGTCATTGGCAGAGGAATATGAACTAGCCGGCATAGAAGTTTGCAAAGCAGGCACAACGGCATTTTCAAGAATGAGCGATGCAATCAATCCGCAAGACATATTTGCAATCGTAGAAATTCCTGAATTTTCAATCAATATACCTCAAACTTTTTTGGCTTTGGAAAACATCAATGATCCCGGGAATCTTGGCACAATTTTGCGATCAGCAGATTGGTTCGGAATGAAACATGTGATCCTTGGTGGTAATTGTGCCGATCCATTCAGTCCTAAAGCAATTCGTGCATCCATGGGCTCTATATTACGGGTTCAAGTACATATCGAAAATTCACTCACCGAATTCTTACATGAATGGAAAGCACGATTTCCGGATGGAGAATTATTTGGGCTAATCGTAGAAAGTAATGCCTCATTGAAGGATATCCATCTTTTACCCAATGCATGGGGCTTGATCATGGGCAGTGAATCACACGGTATGTCACCTGAAACATCATCATGCATCACAAAGCCGATTCGCATTGATGGGGCTGGTTCTGCTGAATCATTAAATGTGGGAATTGCAACAGGCATTGCTCTTTATCATTGCATGAATGTGCAGTCTGGGCAATGATTACTAACTCTGAGCGTCAAGCACATTCCAATTTTTGAGTTATAAAACATGTCGGATAAACCTGAACAAAGAAAAACTAAAGTCATTGCACAAAATCGAAAAGCCAGACATGACTTTGAGATAATTTCAACTCTTGAGGCCGGCATTATACTCACGGGTACAGAAGTAAAATCGCTACGCGCCGGTAAATGCAATTTGCAAGACAGCTATGTATTATTTGAATCAAAGTATGCAAGCGCGCCAAAGTTGATGGGAGCTCATATCAGTCCTTATGATCATGGCAATAGAGAAAATCACAATCCAACAAGGGACCGCATTTTGCTTTTGCATGACAAAGAAAGCATAAAACTCAAGCAGGCAATACAAGAAAAAGGAATGACTGTTATTCCACTTTCTATGTATTTTTCCGGACCATATGTAAAGGTTGAAATCGCGATCGTTCGTGGAAAGAAATTACACGACAAAAGAGAAGACCTCAAGAAGAAAGACATAGAGCGTGATTTACGCAGAGGAGAATAAAAAAAAACCGTCCATGTGGACGGTTTTTTTATTGAATCCGTAATTCGTTATTCAGTTTAGCGGTTCAATAGATTGCTCTTCAATGTTTCAAGTGCCGTTCTGACTTTGATATCATGTCCGAGATAATTATCAATGGTCTGACATGAATGCAAAACAGTTGTATGATCTCTTCCACCGAAATGTGCACCGATGCTTTTGAGAGAAGTGCCAATTAACATTTTGATGAGATACATTGTCATTTGTCTCGCGATCACTACTTCATGCTTGCGTGTTTTTGCAGATAGTAACTCAACAGGAATCTGATAATATGATGAAACTTCAACTGCGATAGAATCCATGCTGAGTTGACGAGCGGTGGTTCCTGCGATTCCTTGCACAACTTCCTTGGCAAGATCAATTCCCATTACGCGGCTATCAAGAGAAATCTTCGCTATCAATTTAATCAATGCACCTTCAAGCTCTCTTACATTGCCATTAATATTCTTTGCAATGTATTCTGCGACTTCATGTTGCAATTCAAAGCCTTCATCTTGTGACTTCTTTTGCAAGATCGCCATGCGCATTTCAAAATCAGGAAGTTGAATATCGGCAGACAATCCCCATTGGAATCTTGAAATCAATCGAGCATCAATATCAAGTAATTCTTTTGGTGGTTTATCGCTTGTAAGCACAACTTGCTTGCCCGATAAATGAAGTGCATTAAATGTATGGAAGAAATGATCTTGCGTTTTTTCTTTTCCACCAAGGAATTGAATATCATCGACAATCAATACATCTACGCTTCTATAGAAATTGGTGAATTCATTCAATTTATTGTTCTGAATGGCATTCACATACTCAAAAGTGAATCGCTCACTATTTGTGTAGAGAACTCTAGCACCCGACTTTTGAGAAACGATATAATTACCTATTGCTTGCGCAAGGTGGGTTTTGCCCAATCCTGTTCCACCATAAATGAAAAGAGGATTAAAATTAGTTTTACCAGGTCTTTCAGCAACAGCAAAAGCAGCAGAAGCAGCTAATTGATTACTGTCACCTCGAACATAATTATCGAATACATAGCGCTGATTGAGTGCAGAAAGAAATTCAAAATCAGGCTCCGCTTGCCTACTCTGACCAGCAAAATGCAAAACGGACTGATTACCAGTGGCCGGAGTATTTCTTAGAGCGGGTATGCGAATAGTTCTATCCTCTAGAGATGTCTCGCCTTTGCTCACAACGACTTCATAACGCAATGCAGCTTCTGCTCCTGCCACTTGACTAAGAGTTTTGCGCAAAAGGTCGCGATAATGCTCCTCGATCCATTCCACAAAGAATTGACTAGGGACTTCAATCGTGAGGGTTTGTTCTTCCCATGATAAAGGTTTTATGAGTTCAAACCATGTCTTCCACATTTGAGAGGAAACATTGTCGCGAATTAATCTCGACATGCCTTCCCAATATTCGATGGCTTGTGGACTCAAAGGCCTTGTAGACTGGCCAATATCACCAATGAGGTTATTTGAATCACCGACTGTGTTCTTCTTAACAATATCGGGGCGTGTTTCCTTACTACCCGGAAACAAATCAATTGTGTCGCGTTTTCTAGCCAATTGGATACTCCTTTCCATAGCTGTGACGTCCCAAAGCAAAAGCCATAGGATAATGCCCCATGGATATCACCATGGGTATATTGAGCACGGTATAAAAAACAGACAGATGCGGATAATCCTAGCGGGATGGAGTTTATCCGGGGGAATCATACTGTGTGTCCTGCAAAACCGGGATGCAAAAATGGAAAATTTTTCCACATGAATGCAACTAGAAAATTTTCTTTTTGAAAAAAAAATCTCTTGCTTTTTTATGTAATAGCCAAAGACATAGAATTCATCAAACATGCATGGCAAATGCACCCCTAAAATATGCATACATTCGATGTATAAAAGTCTGAATGTTCGATATTATCAGGGATTTAAGGGATTTTCCACATGTGTTTGAGTTTGGGAAATTCAGAGGGTATTTTCAAAACAAGGATTGCTCCGCATTTATGCCTTCGTTGGTCGGCTGTACTTATTGTCGTATTTTTGAGACGAATTGAATACTCACATCAATTCACTGTCATTTTCTTCTACACGCTTTCTCATGAATTTCATGTGAATGAGATTCACCGGATAGACATATGGCCAAGACTCCTGCCGGTGAGCAGTTTGAAATGAGTTTCTTTGATCATCTCGAAGAATTGCGACTAAGAATTGGTCTTGCAGTTCTTGGAATAGTGATCGGTTGCATTATTGCAGGGGCATTTGTTGATCAACTCATGAATTGGGTTTTGTTAAAGCCTGCTGCTTCCGTGAATATGGAATTACAAAACCTCCGTCCTTTTGGCCAAGCCTTTCTCTACTTCAAAGTTGTCATTATGGCGGGATTAATCATTTCCATGCCATATACTTTATATCAGCTATGGAAATTCATTGCTCCCGGACTATATGAGAAAGAAAGGCGTTGGGCAGGAAAAATCACGATTTACACTTCTTTTTGCTTTTTGGCCGGAGTTGCATTTGCATATTGGATTATGATTCCCGTGATGCTGTCTTTTACTGCCTCCTTTGGTTCTAGTCTTATTAAGAACAGCATCGATGTGACAGAGTATTTTAGCTTCATTACCACAACGCTTTTAAGTGCAGGATTGATTTTCGAATTGCCGATGATTGCGTATATCCTTTCCAAAATCGGAATAATCAGTCCGGAGATGCTTCGAAAGTATCGCAGACACTCCATTGTTGTCATTCTAGTATTGGCCGCGGCATTGACGCCCAGCACAGATCCCGTCAGCCAACTTGTTTTTGCAGCTCCTCTTTGGGTTCTTTATGAAATCAGTATTCTCGTAACGGTTTTTGCTCGTAAAAAGGAAGAACCGTTCACATCAATTGAGTAAAACTCATGTCAATTGCCAAAATCAGCAGTGTCGTCAATCATCAACTTGAAGCATTTCATCCGTATTTCAGAGAGCAAATGCGGACTGATGTACCACTGCTGAATCTTGTCATCCGCTATATTCTCCGCCAAAGAGGCAAAAGAGTTCGCCCCACACTTGTTTTTCTAAGTGCTGAATTATGTGGTGGTACAACGAATAGAACATTCGTGGGCGCTTCCATGGTGGAATTACTGCATACGGCAACATTGGTTCATGATGATGTGGTGGATGATGCGGGTGAAAGAAGGGGAATGCCTTCAATTAATGCATTATGGAAAAACAAAGCATCAGTATTGGTTGGCGATTATTTGCTATCGAGAGGACTCCACATCGCTGTTGACAAAGAGGAGTTTGCCTTTTTAAAAGCTACTAGCAAAGCTGTGCAAAGAATGAGCGAGGGCGAACTTCTACAAATGCAGAAAAGTCGACAATTGAATATTGATGAAGAGACATATTTCAAAATCATAGGCGATAAAACGGCATCTTTGATTAGCACTTGTTGTGAAATTGGTTCGCGAAGTGCAACTCATGATACACAGAGCATTGATAATATCACCCGATTCGGCGAATTGGTTGGACTAGCTTTTCAGATTCGTGATGACTTGCTCGATTATGTGAGTAGAACGAATTTGATCGGCAAACCCTATGCAAATGATTTGAAGGAAAAGAAAATCACATTGCCACTCATTCATGCATTGCGATCCGCTTCAAAAAGTGAAGCAAAAAGTATTCTGGGAATGATCAAAAAGGGGAACTTGCAATCAGCAGACATTGCATTTATCATGTCATTTGTGAAGCAACAAGGAGGCATTGAATATGCTCAAGGCAAATCAGAAGCTTTGATTGAGGAGGCCATACAATTGCTAGAGATATTCCCTGAATCAGTCTATAAAACTGCATTGACAGACTTTGCTCATTTCGTGATCGAAAGAGCATCATAATTTCAGAATGATTTCATTTCATTCACATCAATCAATATATGCATGTCCCTTGATGCATTTTTGATTGCAATGAGAATATCCCTAAACATTTCCTTCCCTATTCTTGCTTCTACTGTCATGCTACTCAATAATCTCTCCTGAAGATGATTGTGAGGATAGATCCATGCATGAGCTTCATGCGCCTTCCCAAAAAGCATATCTTGCTTTTTCTTCAATGATGAAACCATCTTTTTCTGCATTCCATCAATCAACTTTTCAATTCCATGTTCGGTTGCGGAAACCGCTCCTCGCAATGACGAATCGATCGTTTCGGCATGTTTTGATATGTTACTCAGTGAATGTTGCACAGAAGAACGCAATTCATGCACCAATGCATCAGTTTCAGCATCATGAGCGAATCTAGCAGAAAGATCCTGCTCGATTTCATTCATGATGCGCATGAAAAAGTTCGGCTCAAACTCATGTTTTGACAGATATTTCGAAATCGATGGAATGAGAATAGTGACTGAATGTCTGCCATGCAATTGAGGCATTGAAATGTTCAATGCGGAATATGCAAGTTTCAATTGCGACATATACCCAAACTCACCTGGTCCGACAATCATGCCGATCGTTGGAATGATTGAATCCTGAATGAGAGGTCTAAGCAAAACGGAAGGTGAGAATTTTTCAGGATGCGCTTGTATCAGTTTGATGCACTCATCTTTTGACAAAATACCTTCGCCAAGTTTTATATGTCCGAATTCATCTATATCAATTTTATGTCTGCCCGAATCATCATGATAGAATGCATTGATGATTCCTGCTTCCGCCTGAATCTTCATTCCTCTTTTCATCAATGATTCATTTGCTTCGAGAACCAATTGTTGCAATTCACCCGAATGTGAAATCTCATGTAATATTCTCTCTTTGAACAATCCTTCTTTCCGAGCAATCGATGACGAAAAGAAAAGTAATCCGAATTCACCGCATCGCTCTTGCATATACTCGAGAAATGATTCAGACCAATTTTTTCCGGATTGATATAACTCGTTGATTTCTTGTTTTATCTGTAGTCCATACTCTGAATTCGGTAAGTATTGTGAAATACTCTCAATCAGATTAGAAACATCACTAGAAAATATTCTTTCACAAATCGGAATATGTGTTTGAAGGTGTTCAATCTCATCGCAGTGGATGGTATGTACTGCGCTTGATTGATCTATCAGCGATGCAGTTCCTGCTTCAACTCCATCATGATCATTGTCTTCGATCCAAAAAATCGGAACAATCGACAATTCATCAGTGGAATGCATTTCCGCAAGCGAAATACAAGACATTGCTTTATACAATGAATACAGTGGTCCACCTAGAAAACCGGGTTGCTGACCCGTAATCATCGCAACTGCTTTTCCGGATAACAGTTGATTCAATCCATGCTGTTGTTTTTCATTGAGCGAAATATTCCTCATTGTTTGCTGAATGATGGAACCCGCACCGGGACCCAATCTCACAGCTCTATCCTTCATCAAATCAGGATTGATATTCACTTTTGAAGAGGCACTTTCAATGAAGAAAGGGTTCAGACCGGGTACGGAATCAAGCGAAATTGATTTCATGTTCACATTCCCGGCTGATCAAGATATGAATCAAACACCGAACTTTTCTTTTCACCATGCATGATCATATTCTCAACATATTTTCCAAGAATGTCAAATTCAAGATTCACTTGCGAATTCACGGTGAGTGTGCCAATGGTTGTCACAGCCAATGTATGCGGAATGATTGCCATCATGCATGTATTATCCTTCACTCTTGCAACAGTCAGACTCACACCATTGATGCATATTGAACCAACGGGTACAACATATTTTCTATATTCACTTGGGAAAGTGATCCATAATTGCCAGCCACCACCGGAGACATTCACTATAGACTGTACTCTTCCCACGCAATCAACATGTCCTTGCACTATATGCCCACCTAAGCGATCGCTCAATTGCAATGCTCGCTCAAGATTTACAGAATCACCCACTTTGAGTGAGCCAAGCGTAGTCTTGAGTAATGTTTCTTGCACAGTATCCACACGAAACTCATTTCCATGCACTGCGATTGCTGTTTGACATGCACCATTTACGGAAATGGAATCATCAATCGCTAGATCACTCATGACGGTGTTTCCTCGGATGGTCAATGTCAAGCCACTTCCTTTGGATTCAATTTTAGTGATCGCTCCAATTTCTTCAATCAAACCTGTGAACATAGCAAATGCCATTTGTGAATAAGGACATGCAAAATTACTGACTTTCCTTACAATTGAGCTCTCATGCCGAGATAGATCATGCGATTGTCGAGCATACCCCAAACGAGCGATCCTTCGAAATACTGACTTCGAGGATTCTCAGGTGATATTACCACATGATTCTGAAGGGTATTCATGATATTTTCAGCACCGAGATAAATATCAAATGCAGGAGTACGCCATGACAATTGGGCATTCAATCGCATAAATGAAGGATATGTCTCATTCATGCGAAATTCCTCAGGATTTTCGAGAAGCGTAGGAAGCCTTCCCTCACCATTCCACATACCTGTGACATCACATTGCAGTTGATCATTCAATAATGATTGAGAAATTGTTAGCAATACTCTGTGAGGACTCACCATAATTCTTCTTTGCATTCTTTGATCACTCATCTGCCACATATCATTGTATCGCCAAGCAAGATTCATTTTGAAACCAGTCCAGGGCAATACTTGCATTTGAAGCATCAGTGAAGTTGCATAAGCCATTGAATCATTCACGATTCGAAGTGTGCGTGCGGAAGCATCAAGATCTGTATTCACTTGATTGATAAATCTTGTTTGATAGAGTTCAGAATCAAATATAAAAGGCAGCCCAAGTATTGTTGTGGAATAGGTGATTGATGCGCCATAATTCCATGCCTTCTCGGGATTCAATACTGAATCAATAATAATTGCTCGATTATTTACGAATGAAGACATATTATCGGCAAAGATATTCGCCACGCGCATTCCACTTCCGGCTGACAAACGCATTTGCATATTATCGATTGGTTCATATTTCACATGCATTCTGGGGGTTACTATAAGTCCGAAGAGATTATGATAATCTATTCTCAGTCCAGTAACGATGGTTAACTCTTCACTCGGTGTAAATGTATTTTCCGCGAATATGCCGGGTACAGATTCAATGCGATCTCTGTCTAATGACATGAAGTTTTCATCAAAGGAATCATACATATATGATACGCCATACCACAATTTATGTTCATCGGCAATCTCCTTTACGGCAATCGCTTTAATGAATCCGCTTTGTTGTTTTCCGGAATAATTTCTTATTCCGAATTCAGAATCCATGGAATGAAGTGATCCTGCCATTTGAATTGCGAATGATTCAGCAAATGGATTATCTAATTCGAGGAATCCAATTTTGGACATAAATTCAAATCGCTCGAGCATTGTATTGCTTTTGAACACATCATTTATGCCCTGCGATTCAGCGAAACCATTAGTCATTCCGCCACGATGTTCATCATTAACATATCTTCCCATGAATTGATATTCGATATCATTCTTCAAATATTCCATGCGGAAAGTTGCATTCATTTTATCAAAAAGAGGCATATCAATATATCCATCATTATTGCCATCCATTTCTTGATTAAATGTGCTTCCATGTACCATAAGCATGGCATGAAGACCATTCACGGGTTCAAATGCAGATGCCAAATTCAACTCATAGCGTTGCATTTGATTCACATAGGCATTAACAAAAAATCTCGGTGACATGATAGGTTTGAGCATCTCGATATTTATTAGTCCTGCAACTCCTTCATATCCATTCATGACAGATGCAGCGCCCTTTGAGATGCTTATTGATTCCAGAAATGCGCCGGGTATGAGATCCATACCATATGGCAGGGCAAGACCTTTCAATCCTGGAATTGCTTCCTGCAGTGTTTGGGTATACATACCTTTCAGACCGAGCAATTGAATGACCTTTGCTCCTGTTGCAGCATCGGCATAGGAAACTTCAACGGATGGACTTCGCTCGAAGGATTCCGCAAGAGAACAACAAGCAGATTCGCGTAACTGCCTGGAAGATATTTTTTCTGTTTTGATTTCAGCTTTCGTTATGGATTGCAGTCCTGATTCTTCAACAATGACTGATTCCGATCGTGCATCCGGAACAAGTGCAATGCGAATTATTTCACCGGATTGATATTGTTTGATTTCAATTGTGTCCTTGGCATAGCCCACAGAAGAAATGATCAATTCAATTTGAGATGAAGTTGATCTTATGATTGAGAATTGTCCTTGCTGATCAGCTCTCACACCACTGCTGGAATTTTTCCAAATTATTGTTGCACCCGGCAATCGTGTTGAGTCTATAGAACTCAATACAATGCCTCGAATGGTATCTTGTTGAGAGAAAGCGGGTGCAAAGACAAAACCACATAACCATGCGGAGAGCATGATTCTGAAATATCTGTACATAAATGTTCTCTTGAATATTAATGAATACTAATGATAATCGATAATGAATCACAGCATTCTATATTCGAAATATGCAGAGATCAGTTCGGTCTTGAAACAGAGATGAGGTGGAAGAAAAAGTTAAAAAGGAGGCAAGAAGAAGGGTAGATTGTTCAAGTGAGTGTATATCAGATTTCCAATATTCCAGTATTTCGATCATTGGGGAAATAAACAGAATGGATACTGTATGCGGAAATCCTTCGAGATTCAATGCTGTTTCGATGATCTCATCTTCGCAACATGCCGGTGCATCAATAATGATATCTGAAAATGATTGCTTACAGCATTCATCTTGATGATCGAGTGAAAAAGATATAGACTCTAATTCACCGCAACAATGATGAAGAAGCATTGGAGCACCACTCATGGTGAGTATGAGCATGCTTAAAAGGAGAGTTGATATGATTTTTTTTACGATCATTCTTCTTCGGAATCATTGTCTTCATCGGTTTCTTGTTTATTCAACAAGTCTCTTTCCTGATACTCGGCAACGCGTTTATCTCTTCGAGATTTAGCAAGATCACGCAAGTCCACGACTCTATCGGCTTCATCCATGATCTCAGTGCCTAGCATTGTTTCCAATACATCTTCCATAGTCACCAAACCCTCGATTCCACCATATTCATCAACAACAACAAACATATGTTGTCTACCTTGAAGAAATTGCTCGAGAGCTTTTTCGAGTGTGGCATTATCAGGAATGAAATTCGCTTGGCGCACCAATCTGTCGAGCGTGCGATTTCTTCTACCGTCAAGAGCGGCGCGAAGAACATCCTTTGTGAGGGCATATCCGATTACGCCATCGATGGAGTCTCCTTCCCAAACCGGGAATCGAGAATACATTTGCAATTCAGGTAATAAAGCAACTTCTGCCACTGTTTTCGTAGATGGAACGCTAAATACAACAGATCTCGGGGTCATTATATCGCCTACACGAATTTCACTGAAATTCATGATGCTTTTAAAGATTCTATATTCACCATCATCGAGAGTTCCCTCCTCACGAGCGGTATCTACGAGAGCATCAAATTCCTCTCTTTGCTCAGATTCAGTCATCGGCGGATTAATCAATCTACCAAGACGACCAAGTATTATTGACAGAGGATAAAATGCTAGCGAAAGAAATCTAAGGTAAACTACAGTCGAAGTGGTAAGTCTCTCTGCATAACGCTCCCCAATAGCAGATGTCAATGTCTTGATAATAATAACCAAGAGCAGTGAAATTGCGATTGCAGGTATTTCTGCCAGTGGTTCTTCAAAACTGGAATTTGTCCAAGAAAATGTCATTGCACCAATCATGATCAAGATCAGTGCATCCATTATGAGCAATGAGATTCGAGCCTGATCTGCATTTGTGGAGCGAAGTTTGATGAGGAACCCTGCTCTATCAGGCTTTATTGCTTCAAATGCATCCAAGAATTGTGGGGTCAACTCCGTAAGGGCAGACCTTGACATGGCATTGAATGCACTAAGCCCAAAGCAAGCTATGAGCAAAAGAAGTTCAAGAATCATCATCCATCATCTCATGTGGTACATCACAAGTGATTAAGTAAAAAGGAAGTTTTTTTGTACTAACCAACTTATAATCACAAAGCAAAACTATCAAAAAAACAGGAGAGTTCAGGGCTTTTCATTATGCATTTCAATCACTTTTCAAATGAATTTACTTTTAAATAAAAAAACAGTTTGGTTTTTCGGTTAAATGACCCTAATTTTGTCGCTCGCGTTTGCAACGGGCTCGTAGCTCAGTTGGGAGAGCGCTTGAATGGCATTCACGAGGTCAGGGGTTCGATTCCCCTCGAGTCCACATTCAAACATAGTCTTGGGATCGTAGCTCAGCTGGTTAGAGCGCTGCCCTGTCAAGGCAGAGGTCGCGAGTTCGAGCCTCGTCGGTCCCGCAGAAGCCCGCTTTTCTTTTGAAGAGCGGGTTTTTTATTATGAAAATGTATGTAACAAGCATCGCTGACATCATTCATTTTTAGTATTTTGCCCCTCCAATAATCAAATAGACAAGGATTTCAATACGATGTCCACAAAGATTCATTCTCTTCTCCGATTCATGCTTTTTGTTTGCATTGCATGGATTACAAGTGAATTTCACGCATTTGCACAACCTCTGATGCAGAGCAAATCAATTGATGGTTTGCGTGACAAGCCCTTAAAGTACATTGCTTTAACTCAATGTACGCTCATACCCGAACCAGGCAGAATCATCAGAAATGCAACTATTATCATTAGAAATGATAGAATTGAAGCTGCAGGTGCACAGATTGTTATTCCTGTTGGTGCAACAGTTCGTTCATTGAATGGAGCTTATGTATATGCCGGTTTCATTGAATCATATTCATCAGCAGGATCAGGGAATTCTCAAAAGAAAGGACCTGCATTTTCTGCCGAGGGTGAAGATGAAGTTGAGAAACCAGGATCATTGAATCGTGGAGCTCGTTACTGGAATGAGGCGATCAAGCCTGAAATGAATATTGCGAATACACTTGGGATTGATGAAAAGTCTGCATCCGAATTGTATAAACAAGGTTTTTGCATGGCTCATGTTAATTCCATGGATGGCATCATGCGCGGAACTTCGGCACTTGTATTGGCAAGAGCCGGCACAGCGAATGAGGTGATTGTAAAACCAGATATTTCACAATGGATGTCCTTCAAAAAAGGTAATTCTCGCAATGCATACCCCTCAGCAATGATGGGCAGCATTGCATTGCTCAGACAGGCCTTTTTGGATGGTCAATGGTATGCAGAAGCACAATCCGCATTTGCAAGAAATCCCAAAATACAGGCTCCTGAAACAAATTTTTCTCTCGAAGCAATTGCCGGAATTATCTCAAGAAAAACGCCGGTAATTTTCGAAACGAATAATGAACACTCCGTTCTTCGTGCATCAAAGATTGCCAAAGAGTTTGGTCTTTCTATGATTTATGAAGGCAGTGGCTATGAATATCGCAGACTATCTCAAATCGCATCATTAAAGTCAAAGATGATCATTCCGATTGCATTTCCGGGCGCACCCAATGTGCAATCATTGAGAAATGCATCCGGTGTATCTCTTGCAGAATTGAAAGCATGGGATGCAGCGCCTTCTAATCCTGCCGCATTGGATTCTGTTGGAGTGAAATTTGCAATCACGATGCATGGATTGAAAGACAAATCGGATTTCCTCAAGAATCTTCGCAAAGCAATTCGTTACGGCTTAAAAGAAGAAACTGCACTTGCCGCACTCACAACGATTCCCGCAGAAATGTGGGGAATAGACGATTTGGCGGGTACTATCAAATCGGGAGCCTTTGCAAATCTTATCATTTCCGATGCGAATCTCTTTGAATCAGGTTCAATCACTTCGGTATTTGTTGCCGGTGAAGAACATGTCATACAACAAAAACCCGAATATGATTTGAGAGGATACTGGAGATTTACAGCCGAATCACTTCCGAAAATGCAATGGAACATAGATGGAAAAATTGATGCTCCAAGTGCTTCACTCTTGAAGGATTCTGTAAAAATCTCTTGTAAAATCACACAGTCAGGCAAACAAGTACATTTCACTTTTACCGGCGATTCTCTCGGCGCAATTGGCATGATTCGAGCAACTGGATTCATGGACTCTTTAAATGCGAGAGGTACTGCATTATTGCCTACAGGTCGAGAAATTGCTTGGACCGCAATTCGAGATAGCGGATACATAGAAAAAAACAATCAAGAAAAACTTGGTTCACTTTCAAAAACATATCCAATTGTTTTCCCCGATGGACCATTTGGTCTTGAAAGCATTCCTACTCAGAAAACAGTATTATTCAAAAATGCCACAGTTTGGACTTCAGCAAAAGAAGGAATATTAAAAGGTGTTGATGTCTTGATCTCAGGTGGGAAAATCACAGCTATTGCAAAAGATTTACAGCAAAAAGCCGATACGGTTATTGACGCAACCGGAAAGCATTTGGCTCCTGGTATCATTGACGAGCACTCTCACATTGCAATTGAATCCGGAGTGAATGAAGGCACACATGCTGTGACAGCGGAAGTTCGAATCGGTGACGTTTTGCAACCCGATGATATCAATATCTATCGTCAACTTGCCGGTGGCGTTACTGCAAGCCATTTGCTTCATGGATCAGCCAATCCAATCGGCGGACAATTACAACTCATCAAGCTTCGCTGGGGTGATGATGCCGATGGATTGAAAATGGATTTTCCCGGTACAATCAAATTTGCACTTGGTGAAAACGTAAAACAGGCGAATTGGGGTGATCGTTTCACATCGCGCTATCCACAAACCAGAATGGGTGTGGAAGAAATCATGCGTGATGGATTCCGCGCCGCACTTGAATATGAAAAAGCATGGAAAGAAGCCGGAACATCCGGAAAATTACCTCCACGCAAGGATATTCAACTAGAAACATTGCTTGAAATCATTCGAGGAAAACGACAAATTCATTGTCATTCCTATGTACAAAGCGAAATCCTCATGCTCATTAGACTTGCGGAAGAATTTGGTTTCAAGATCAATACTTTCACGCATATTCTCGAAGGATATAAGCTAGCAAAAGAAATGAAGGTTCATGGAGTTGGAGCTTCAAGTTTTGCAGATTGGTGGGCATATAAATTCGAAGTGTATGATGCAATCCCGGAAAACCCTGCAATTCTCCATGAAGAAGGCGTAACGGTTGCCATTAACAGTGATGATGCCGAGATGGCCCGCAGACTGAATCAAGAAGCCGGCAAGTCAGTGAAATATGGTCCGGTCTCCGAAGAAGAAGCTATGAAATTTGTCACAATCAATCCTGCCAAACTTCTCAAAGTGGATGATCGCATTGGCTCAATTGAGATTGGCAAAGATGCAGATATCGTTGTATGGTCAGGCAACCCATTGTCCAACTTCTCTAGAGTTGAACAAACCTATGTGGATGGTCGCAAATATTTCGACAGAAAAACCGACGAACAACTTCGTAAAAGAGATGCAGGCATTCGTGCAACTCTCGAACAAAAAGCCATGAACACTGATGAGAAAAGTACAAGCGGAAAAGGAAGATTCTCCGGACAAAAGCATCTTTATGATTGCGAAGATGTGTTCGATGACATGGCAGGATTCGACGAAGAATAATCAGTGATTATCGGTAGAAATGCAAGAGCCGTCCAATTTGGGCGGCTTTTTTATTTTTGAATGTTCAATTAGGGGACGAGATGACTTTCAAATATTCCATGATACCCACGCTTTTCATCGTGCTATTCATGCTTCTGGGAATTAGCATACATAGCATACTTGATATCCGCATTGATTCGGTGTATTTAATAATCATGTCGATATTCATGGCTTTCCTTTCTATAATCTTACCCATCGGGAAAATTCTATCTGCGATACTCCTAGGAATGTGTATTCATGCCGAAGCAGATTCCATGAATATTATTGGTGTAAAAGGACATGCCATTCGATTCAAGGCCATTGCAAAAGGAAGAATTCAGGAAATTTCTGAGAAAAATAATTTCACGCAGTGCATCATCAAAGGGTATTTAGACACGCCTCAATTGCCTCGAATAGAGCATTGCAGGATTCTACTTCGCTTCACAGGTTCACGATTGGCACTCAAAGAAGGTATGGAAATTCAGGTTCGAGGAATTGCTTCAAATCCCGATAAAGCTGAATTGAGCGGCCAGTTTGATCAAATGAACTATCTACAAAGCAAGAACATGCAATTTCTCATTATGGTGAAAGAGACAGCCATCATTCAATCCGCGAACAATGGCATTTATTCTTTCATCAGGTACATTCGTGAGTGGATTGATATTGCATTGAGTAGAATTTTTCCAAAGGAAAGTGTACCATTAATCAAAGGCATAGTACTCGGAGAGACATCGGATATTTCATCTGATCTTCGAAATGCCTTTGTCTTATTGGGTACAGCACACATATTATCGGTGAGTGGATTTCACGCTGGAATAATATCATTGATGATACTTTTTCTTCTTTCGTGGATTCCTTCACTCATCATAAGAAATGCATTACTCATACTTTCATTGATTGTGTTTTTGGAGATCATTCATTGGGACCCACCGGCAATTCGTGCTTGCATGATGACATCTCTTGGTTACACGATATTCTCACTTCAAAGAAAAGCACATGGAATACATATTCTACTGACTGTTGGAGGATTCATGATTTCACTCGATCCAACATTACTCTCTTCAATTGGATTTCAGATGTCTATGGCCGGCATGTTCGGATTGATTTTCTTGCCCCAATATCTTCATTTAACTCATCAGAAAATTTTTCCAAAATGGATTGCACACTCACTATCAACTTCAATGTCGGCAATGTTGATTCTACTTCCATTGACTGCATGGCATTTCGAAATGATTTCATTCATTTCACCAATTGCAAATCTCATATTTATCCCGATGTTCACCCTTGCACTTTGTTGGACAATCATCGCGGTGATTTGCTTTTCATTCAGCGTTTATCTTGCAGAGCTTTTTGCAATGTCTGCTCATCAAATCATTGTAATTACAGATGAATTACATCTACTCATTTCAAAATTAGATTGGATTGCATATCGAGGGGAATTTTCAATATGGATATCACTCATGATCATTGCATCAATCCTGATTGCATATCGTTCCAATAGCAGAATGCAATTGTTCATTTCCGGCATATGTTCAATCATATTCATGATTGGCATGCATGAAATTTTTGCAGAGATTACAATTGATGAAAAGGATAAGCTTCAGTTTCTGAGAAGAAAAGACATTCTTGTGGGATTGATTGGCAAGGACATACTAATATTGGACAGAGACAGAATGCGTTTCAAGGGTAATGACAAAGCATTGATTCAATACATTGTTCAGCATCACAATGCATCTCAACTCATATATTCAGGAAAGGCAGCTAGACAGATTGCAATTTCCATACAGGCATTGGACACTACCTTCCGCATGAAGGAATGTAATCGAGAAACAATGAGACTATGTCTTAATATTTTGAATAATTCAATTGAATCAGGTGAATAACTCAGGGAATAGAATCTCTTCCACCATTTCGCACCAAATATGACCAATCATGATATGCGACTCTTGGATTCGTGCCGTAACCGAACTTGGCACCACAACAGCATCGTCACTTTCTTGAAGGAGAAAACCCCCGGAGCCACCCAAAAGACCAATGACATATACCCCTTGTTGTTTTGCCTTTTCCATGGCAAGTTTCACATTTTGTGAATTACCAGATGTGGAAATGCCTATGAGCACATCACCCGAGCGACCATATGCTTCAACGCAGCGAGCAAAAACATTTTCGAAACCGATGTCATTTCCACCAGCTGTCATGATGGAAGGATCAACTGTCAATGCCATTGCAGGAATTGCTGCGCGATTCACGGAGCTTCGTAATCTGACCACCAGTTCAGCGGCTAGATGTTGGCTATCTGCAGCACTTCCGCCATTTCCACAGAACATAATCTTGCCGCCTGCTTTCAATTTCTCAGCAAGCAGTATTCCGGTTCTTTCAATGGCTTCAGACTGACTAGCAAGCAATGCTTGTTTTGTAGCAATTGAATCTTCAATTGTTGTTCGAATGGCTGATGAAAAAGACATGATAATTGGCCTCTGGACTTAGAAATACGGAACCATTGTTTCAAAAATACGATTTACTCGATTGCTAACTTGGACATCCTCTCGGCATTCGCTATCATTGTGGACAAATTGTTGACAATTTTCCATGAATTCAGGTCATAAGAATTTGTATATTTTCTATCTGATCATGGTATTTACCAAATCCCGCAATAAAACCTGGTCCATTATCAGACAATAACTCGAATTGAATCACTATGCTAGTATCAACCGTAACCGTTAAAAATAGAGCTGGTCTTCATACAAGACCTGCAGCTTCGCTTGTTAAACTTGCCGCAAAATACAAATCCGAAATTTTCCTTAACAGGGACGGATTTTCCATCAATGCAAAGAGTATCATTGGAGTCATGACTTTGGCTGCTGAACTTGGTTGCAAATTAGAAGTAACAGTTGATGGTCCTGATGAGAAACAAGCAATGGATGATATCACTTTGTTTTTCAGTTCCGGATTTGGCGAATTATAAGATATTCACTTTCATAAATCATCACCCGCATTCTCATGAAATTTTCAATCTCACTCGGTGATTTTCAAAAAGCTATGCAGCGCGTTTTGCCTGCGATTCCACCTCGTTCAACACTTCCTGTTTTAGAACATGTGCATTGCACCGCCTCAAAGACAGGGTTGGATTTAATTGCATCTGATCAGGAAATGACCATTTCGACACATGTTCCTTGCATGGTTGAAGAGCAAGGAACAGTCTTGATTCCGGCAAGAAAATTACATGAGCTATTGCGCTCGCTTGGACAGGAAGGAGCATTGTTGATTGAAATCAATTCCAATTTGGATATCACTTTCAGAACAAGTGGTGGTTCATTTACAATGAAAGGAATGGACAGTGCCGATTATCCCCAACAGCCTGTTTTCCCTGAGGGCGAACATGCATTGCTATCCGCAGCTGATGCAATGAAGATAGCAAATAGAACAATGTTTGCCGTTTCTGATGATGAGTATCGACCTGCCATGACTGGCGTACTGTTTCAGTTCCGCGGCAATCATGTGATTGGGGTTTCCACAGATAGTTATCGCTTGGCGCGCGTTATTGTCCGTGGCGAACATTTCCCTGATGATCTTGATGTGATCATTCCTTCAAGAGCTATGGATGTACTGCGCAAAGTGGATTCAAATGTTGATATGTCCGTTACCCGTACTCATGCTCGCTTTGCAATGTCAGACACTACAGTCATCACACGCATCATTGATGAGCGTTTCCCTCCTTATGAAAATGTGATACCGGTTGATAATGACAAGATTGCCATGGTCAATCAGAAGGATCTGGCAGGAGTGATCAAGCGGGTTGCTCTCTTTACAAGCAGCACAAGCAGACAAATCAAGATCACGCTTACCCCGAACAGAGTTCATGTACATGGCGAAGACGATGAAACAGGAAGCAATGCTGATGAATCCACAGTATGCGAATTTTCAGGTTCTGATACATTTGAGATTGGATTTAATCACAGATACTTGGAAGAGGCCCTTCAGCAATTGTCCGGTGATGAGGCCGGTATGGTCAGATTATCATTTTCTTCCCCAAACAGAGCGGTATTAATTGAACCAACATCCGAAAACAGCGATATTCTCATACTTGTGATGCCGGTTCGACTAAGCTAATATAGAATAACATCAAAAAGCCCCCAAGAGTATTTATCTCATTGGGGGCTTTTCATTATTCAGTCGAAAATTCCATTTCAATAGTACGACCTGTATCATCTTTTCCCTTTTCTTTCTCTATCACTGCTTTCACTGCAGGCTTGACTGGCATATCCTTCAAATCATGTTTAGCCAGGATTCTTGCCAGTAATACTACCCGAGATTCCAATGGAATCAGTGAATTCAGGACGATATACCGATCATCATTGACACGACAATCCCCGCCACGGAAATTTCCCTTTTCTCTGCGAACAGAGTAATTCAGATCATGCGCCAATGTGAGCATGTCATCTAATATGCTTTGTAGTTTCACGGTTTTTCAATGAAAAATCATTGTACATGTTCCGCTTTCTCATGTGCTTTCAGCGGCTGCCACGCCAAAAAGAGAAGTGCGGTGATATAGGAGAGTAAGGAGAGGAAACCGATTGCCGTCATCCATGGATGGAAGCGCTGTTTGAACAGTATCAGTAAACCATCGTCCTTAAGCAAATTTACAAAATCAATTGCATTGACACGATAAATCAATTGAAGATCAAGCCAAGCAAGATAAAATTCATAAGGTGCAAATAAGAAAAACAAACTTGCGCCCATAAATAGCCAGCCTCTCTTCTTAATATTCCCTTTAAGTGTAAACATGAGAATCAAAGCACTCAAAAAACCAAGAACATATCCCGCAATGGTATAATACGCTGTGATTCCCATCAATCGAAGAGAATAGTTAATTTGTTCTTGATGTAAGAATGGCTTGATGTCCAAAGTTCCGGGTAGGAATACATCAAAACCAATGGCTGTGCGAATCAAACCACCGCCAAACCAGAGTGTGACGAAAAACAAGAAACTCGCAAAGAGTGATTTTTGTAGTGATGACATCTTCATTTGGCAAAAATATGCCTTTCCGATACCCGATATGTCAGTTTTTTTCCACACTCCGAAAAAAGTTTAATCGCAAAAATCGCCATAAACCATTTTGCGGTATTTTTTCATAATTAATTGAAAGAGAACGAGTTGTAACGATTGATACCACTTTGTTCATTTATACTCAATTTACCCTACAAAATGATGCAAGTTCTTGATTTACTTGGCTATGTGAAAAAAAATTCTTTAGTTGCAGACTCTTGGTTTACATACTTTCTTCGTAAACTGAAAGACTGCTTCTTCCACGAAGCAGATAGTTCTTTGAAAATAGGAATACAGATTTGCATCATACTAAGCACTGTATCATTCGCTTCTTGCGGAGATGCAGTCACTAAAAAAGATGCGACATTCACCTATAATGAACCACAGGGTTTAACAACTCTTGACCCCGCAATGGCCGGAATATCCGGACCGATTCATATTGGAGGTCATATCTTTGAGACTTTGGTGAAATTGGATTCCAATGGAGCGATTATTCCGGGACTTGCAAAGTCTTGGACTATTGATGAAACAGGTTTGACTTGGACATTTTCGCTTCGTACGGATATTTCATTTCACAGAGACTCATGCTTTAAAGCTCCCTCATTTACGAGGAAATTCAAGGCAGAAGATGTGAAATTCAGTTTTGAGCGGATTTGCGATGCCCGAACAAAGACTACGGGTTTTTGGATTTTTCGCGACCGATTTTCCGGTGCCGAAGAATTTCATGAAGCCACTAAGCTTGGAGAGGGCAATCGGCATATTGAAGGGATAAGAGTTATTAATGACAGCACGGTGTCACTGGTTTTGAACAAGCCTTTTGCACCATTGCTTTCCTTATTGACAATGCCATATTGCAGAATCGTGCCGAAAGAAGCGATTCAATTATATGGTACATCATTTGGAAATCACCCGATAGGAACCGGCCCATTTGCATTTCATAGATGGGAGCCAGACAGATTCATTGAGCTCAAACGCAATTCATTGTATCATGAGTTTGACGAATCCGGACAGAGATTACCCTATTTGGATACTGTCATTGTACAATTCATTAAGGACACAAAAACAGAATTTTTGGAATATGATAATGGGAATCTCGATATGATTCTCTCCATAGATCCGATTTTTCTGCCGAAGGTTCTTGAGAATGACAAGCTCACTGAATCATATGCAAGTCACACGCTTCATAGAGAAGAGTCACAAGACATAGTTTTTTGTGGAATTATGCTTGACGAATCTGCAAATGCCGAAACATCACGCTTGCCTTTGTGGAAATCAAAAGCAATCAGACAAGCTCTGAATTATGCGATTGACCGCAAGGCACTTTGCAAATATGTCTTAAAAGGAAAAGGGATTCCTGCAGAGCATGGACCTTTATCCCCGACAATGCCCGGCTTTTCTAATGAAGTCAAAGGATATACATATGACCCTGTCAAAGCAAAAGCATTATTAATGGAAGCAGGTTATCCGGGCGGACAAGGTTTGCCTGAGATAATACTTCAATCCGGAAATAATGCGACCACAGTGCAAGTAGTTGAGGCATTACAACAACAATGGCTCAAGTTCGGCATCAAAGTCGCTTTGAGACAGGTCAATTTTCCCGAACATTCATCAATGATGCACTCAGGGAAACTTGGTTTCTGGCGTGGGAATTGGATTGCGGATTATCCCGATCCGGAGAATGTACTCGCACTTTTTTATTCGAAAATGGCCTCACCCAAAGGCCTGAATGACACAAGATTTTCGCATCGAAGTGTTGATTCACTGTATGAATTGGCTCTTTGGCCGGGCATTAAACCTGAACAAAGATTCAAAGCATACAATGAAATGGAGCGCATCATTATTGAGCAAGCTCCTTGGGTGTTTTTATATTACACAGTTAACTATCGATTAGCACAAACTTCCGTTATCGGTCTCCGCCCGGGAGTCTTTGGAACGATTTCACTCGAAAGAGTACGTTTCAGAGAACGCTAATTCAGCTTCCGCTATCGGCTCAACAGACGCGCCGCCCGGAAGAACGTCGATACCTCCTCACAGGATCGGCACCATACTACCAGACAAGGTATTTTTATCAATTACAGAGGTGATTATGCGTAAGTCCATACCCCTCGTACCTTTCTGGCTCAGCTTGGTTCTCTTCGTGATTGCTTTAGCTTTGCCAACCAATAGCTCATATGCTGCCCGAAAAAAATCGGACAAGCGAAAGGTAACGAAACGAGTAGCTTCTAAGAAAAAGAAATCAAAGAAGCGTTATCAAATCGTACATGTTTCAAAAACAAAATGTGATAAAGTTGCAGGCAAGAGACTTGCTTTCGACTATCTCAACAATAATGATGATTTGTCAAGACTGGCCGGTTTACAATCGGAATCCGACCTAACCCCGACAACGGACATCGCCACGAATACTGGCTCTATTGCCGAGGCTCTCTCAGAACAACAGTCAAATACAACTCACATTGATCAAGGTGAATTAACCGCATCAGATGCCGTTTCCGGCGACATGCTTTCTCAAGGTGAGGATTTATCTGAACTTGAAGAAGAAGACGATGTGGTAGTTGACATGGATGCATTCCGTTCATTATGGCTTTCATATATCGACAGCGATCCAAATGATCCTTCATCGAATGAAACCACTGATGGTGGAATTGCCAGAAAAGCCATTATGGATGAAATCATGAACTGGGTAGGCACCACATATATTTATGGTGGTACTTCAAAATCAGGAATTGATTGTTCAGCATTCACAAGGGCTGTGTTTGCAGGCGCGGGAGACATCACACTCCCAAGAACAGCTGCAACACAATGGAATGTAGGAAGACCAATCCGCAATAGATCAGAAATGAAATTTGGTGATTTGGTTTTCTTCCACACACGCAAAGAAGTGTATGTATCTCATGTAGGTATTTATCTTGGAGACAATCTCTTCGCTCATGCGAGTTCACGCTATGGCGTAACGGTTTCTTCACTTGAAAGTACGTATTATGATACCCGCTTGATTGGTGTTCGCAGACTCGAACATCGCGATCTTGCACCACTTGCAACCGGCGATGCAAAACGCTATTCCTATTGATAGAACTTAAAAAAAATAGAAAGCGGGATGATCACATTGGATCATCCCGCTTTTTTTATTCTATCGGATTTTGTTCTTGCAATCGTTCTCGCAAAACCTTCTGTTTTCTGAACACCGCCAAAGCACATGATATCCTTCTACCTGTCGGCACTCGTGAATTGGTACATACATTCTCACCGCAAACCATCATCATAGAGGAACCTCCGCCATCGAGATTAAGAGCATCATGAGCTCCGAGTTTCTTCATAATTGCACCCATTTGATCCAATGTTGCTCCTCTTCCCTTGCCTGATGGATCAACAAGTACAAGCCAATTCTTTGTCTTTCGCGTATTTGTTCCTACTGCGGTTCTCGGAAGATTATGTCCGATGAATCTGCTATTTCTCGCACCTTCACTCACTCCTTGCGTACGTAATTCTCCGGCTTCCATCAATCTCGGAGTGCCACAAACCGCTTGAACAAAAGGCATCGTATCACTCTCACTTGTATAATACTTGATGAATAGAGTATCGCCGGCCACTGGTAATTTTCCGGCGGGAAAATCTCTTCCCAAAGAAATGATGGCACCTCGAAGCGGCATTGCCACAGTGCCAGTATCCACAGCATTTACTAAACAAGGAACTTCCTTATTCACCGATGGTGAGCGCAGAAAGCGAACTTGCACTTTGATCAGTGGATATTCAATATTGGATTGTCTCTTCATTTCAGCCAATTCTGCTTTCAACTGTTCCATGTCTAGTTCTTCTTCCGTTGAATCTTCTGCAGACTGAGGTCTATTCTCCAAGAAATCCTCTGCCGCTTTATCCACTTGCATATTTGGCACATGAGGGATCGAGTTTCCACCATAGAGATTATACAAGGCAATTCCATCCATGCTAGGTCTTTCATTGGTGAAAGCAATGCGATATGTTTCACCTTTCTCTGTTCTAATTACGCCCTGCAAATCATATTTGCCGATATACATTTTATTCTTGGCATCGAAGAATGCACTTGTCCAATTCTTCTCATTCCCCATTTGAATCACTTCGCCATTCAAAACCAATGGACCAATTGCAGTATTGCGATAGGCACGCCAGAAATTTGCATTTACTGCTGAAAGCAAACTATCTCTTACGGTTGTGTCTATTCTATTGAACATATCACCGATTCTTTCGAGTCCATCATTTTTATTATTCCCTTTGATAACTCCAACTTTCAGCGTAGGATCATTCGCATCCATTTCAACGGCATATACGGGGTGATTCAAAGGACCATAAAGGAAATGCATATAGCGAAGTCCTGGAGCAATCATCGTGTCCTCAATGAAATTTTGCCTTCCATTGATTGAAACAAGTTGATTATGACTTGAACCGGACGATTTCCTGCCTTTTCCTTTCTTTGATTTTTTTCCTTTCTTTGATTTTTTTGAAGAAGACTTCTTGGAGCTTTTCCCTGACTTTTTCTTTATGGAACGAGAGGAAGAAGATTTTCCTTTTTTTCTGGATGCCGCAGAAGTATCTGTAACGGGAATCAGCATGGAGATTGCCAATAACCAAATGAGCCATACATATTTGAAGTGTTTTCGCATATTTTCTCTCAATTATCGAATATCAATGCAAGGCGGAAAATGGTAAATTGCGCCTTTAACAGTAAACTTCCATCAGTCCCGGATCATTATCATGAACTATGAAACCATCATTCTTGAAGAAAAAGGCCATGTTTGCCTTATTACTTTGAATAGACCGGACAAGTTAAACGCCTTAAACGCAACCTTATTGACTGAACTGCAAAAAGCGCTCCAATTTTGTGCAAATTCTGAATTTTGTCGAGCAATTATTATTACCGGTGCAGGACCAAAAGCTTTTGCGGCTGGTGCAGACATCGCACAATTGCATGAGCAGAATGCTGAAACAGGTGCTGATTTTGCCCGTTTTGGCCAAGAAATCTTCACTGAATTAGAATATTTGAACAAGCCTGTCATTGCCGCAGTCAATGGATTCGCATTGGGTGGCGGTTGCGAGTTAGCTTTGGCATGTCATATGAGATTTGCCGCTCCGCAGGCAAAATTTGGTCAACCAGAAGTAAATCTCGGCATCATTCCCGGTTATGGTGGAACACAAAGACTCACAAAATTGGTTGGAAGAGCACAATCCATGGAATTGATCTTAAGCGGAGCCATCATAGATTCTGAGGAAGCTTTGAGAATCGGTCTTGTCAATAAGGTTTTTGCATCTGAGACACTCATTGATGAATGCCTGAAGATTGCCGAATTGATAGCATCCAAAGCGCCATTGGCGATTTCAGCAAGTTTGAAAGCAATAAGAGCGGCGGAAGACTTGGGCACACAAGAAGGAATGGAAAGCGAGGCGATCATTTTTGGAGAAATTTGTGGAACAAATGATTTCAAAGAGGGCACTTCGGCATTTTTGGAAAAGAGATCCGCACAATTTTCAGGACAATGACAAGCTTATTCGAATTCTTTCCAAGAATTCCCTATTTTTGCAAGCTCTATTGAACGGAATGCGATTTTACCATACTTTCCAATGACCATGAATATATTCAAGAATTCTATGATTGTGCTTGCACTGCTGTTTACAAGCATCGCTTCACTCAAAGCACAGGATGATAGATTGGATGAATTGACATTCGAAGAAACTGTCATTCAAGAAGAGAAAGTACCTTATTTCGGTGTTGGTGGCGGTTTTGTAGTTTCCCTCTTCACACCTGAGTTGAAAGATGTGAATGCTCAACTTTCCACTGCAGGACTTGGTGAATTGTCCACACCTCTCACTATGACCGGTGCAATTGGCGTTGCCACAATCGGCATACTTCCAAATGTTCGTATTTCCATTTCCAATCTCGGCGGAGACATCAGTACTGCTGAGAAAGAATTTACGGTCAATCAACAACAATATTTGCGTTCTGCTTCTTTGTCCAATGCATATACAGGATTTGGCTTTGATTATGCATTTTCTTTGGCAAAATCATTATATCTCATTCCGGGAATTTCCGGAGGTTGGGGTACAATGGAAGTTACCACAACTCAATATGCGAAAGGCATTGAAACATCCAATAGTACAATTGGTGGTAGTCCGACCGATGTGAATGTATTCAATCATTCCTTGAGAAATAATTATTTCATGGTCAATCCCGGGCTCAGCGTTGAATTTGCTCCTGCATTGCTTGGAAGCGACAAGCCAAGAATCGTTACTGTTCGTGCTCATGCAGGATATGCATTGAGTTTCATGGGAGATTGGAAGGAAAATGGCAAGACTATTGTCAATAATGTTTCTTCAGGAATTGAAGCATCAGGCTTGGCATTTCAACTTGGCTTCATGATTGGATTATTCAATTGATTTTATGACCGGGCCTATAGCTCAACGGTTAGAGCAGCGGACAATTGATTTTATGACCGGGCCTATAGCTCAACGGTTAGAGCAGCGGACTCATAATCCGTTGGTTGGGGGTTCAAATCCCTCTGGGCCCACTCACTTCTTCGCATTCATCTTGGGGTAAACAATATATGAATGCAAGCACCCCATCCTATTGTGATTATACCTTACAAGAACAATGTTCACCATTGCATATTGCATATCATGATGCTGAATATGGTTATCCATTGGATTCCGACAATGCATTGTTCGAGCGATTATGTCTGGAAATCAATCAAGCAGGACTTTCTTGGCTGACCATTCTCAAAAAACGATATCATTTCAGAGAAGCATTCGAAGGATTCGACATTGCAACTGTTGCAAAGTATGGAGAACTTGATATCGAGCGTTTACTTGGAGATGCATCCATCATTCGCAATAGGGCAAAGATCAAAGCTGTGATTCATAATGCAGGTCAAATACTACAATTGCAAAAAGAATATGGATCCTTCATAAATTGGCTGGATATGCATATATCTTTTAATCGAGAAGAATGGACAAAGCTCTTCAAAAACACCTTCAAATTCACAGGCGGGGAAATTGTGAATGAATTCTTGATGAGCACAAGTTATTTGCCTGGGGCTCATCATTCGAAATGTCCTATACACTCCCATATTCTCACACTCTCACCTAAGTGGAATCAATCCACTTAATATGACAAATATCATTGTTTCCGGAATCGCAAGACCTCAATTTTGACATATTCGAAAAGTGACTGTATTCAAACAGATCAACTAGTCTATCAATTATGTCAAGGAGATGGGAATGAGCAACGACAGTGAACACTCATCGTTCCCGGAAGGTACTTCTCAAGAATCATCGGGGAATGGCACCCTCGAATCATTTGCTTATGACAATGCCATTGTCAAGAATTTCGCATGGGCCACCGCAACTTGGTCATTAGTCGGTTTTCTTGTTGGGCTCATCGTTGCATTGAAATTGGTGTGGCCGGATTTTCTCGGATTCATTCCTGAATTATCATATGGCCGTTTGAGACCATTGCATACAAATGCGGTGATCTTTGCTTTTGCGGGCAATGCAATGTTCATGGGGGTGTATTATTCACTGCAGAGATTGACAAAAGCAAGAATGTACTCTGACACATTGAGCACATTACATTTCTGGGGATGGCAATTGATCATTGTCAGTGCCGCTTTGACGCTTCCTCTTGGATTCACCACAAGCAAAGAATATGCAGAATTGGAATGGCCGATTGATATAGCCATTGCCGCAGTTTGGGTGATATTCGGATGGAATATGATGGGGACCATCTTCAAAAGAAGAGAAAAGCACATGTTCGTTGCGATTTGGTTTTATATCGCCACATTCCTCACTGTTGCACTGCTCCATATCGTCAATTCATTTGAATTGCCGGTATCACTTTTGAAAAGCTATTCATTCTATGCCGGCGTGCAAGATGCATTGGTGCAGTGGTGGTATGGACATAATGCAGTTGCATTTTTCTTGACGACACCCTTTTTGGGAATCATGTATTATTTCATTCCCAAAGCGGCGAATAGACCCGTCTTTTCTTATCGATTATCCATCGTGCATTTCTGGGCATTGATTTTTCTCTATATCTGGGCCGGTCCCCATCACCTCTTATATACTGCACTTCCGGATTGGGCGCAATCTCTAGGTACGGTTTTTTCAATCATGCTCATTGCACCTTCTTGGGGAGGAATGGTAAATGGATTATTGACTCTACGAGGAGCTTGGGACAAAGTGCGGGAAGACCCCGTATTGAAATTCATGGTAGTTGGCGTGACGGCATATGGCATGAGCACATTTGAAGGACCCATGATGTCATTGAAAAATGTGAATGCAATTGCTCATTATACAGACTATATCATCGGACATGTTCATCTTGGAGCGCTTGCTTGGAATGGTGGCTTGGCATATGGTATGTTGTACTATATCATTCCAAGAATTTACCGCACAAAACTACATTCATTGAAATTGGCCAATATTCATTTCTGGGCGGCGACACTCGGTATTTTGTTTTATGCAATTCCAATGTATATCGGCGGTATCATGCAATCGCTCATGTGGAAAGAATTCCTTCCAGATGGCACATTGCGATATGCGAATTTCCTTGAGACAGTCACACAATTGGTTCCGATGTACATGATCAGAGCCGTCGGTGGCACACTGTATATCATCGGTGCATGTGTTGCAGTGTACAATCTCTATAAAACCGCAAAATCCGGTTCATTGCTTGCTGATGAGCATGTGAAGGCCGCACCTTTAGCTGAGTCTATTTCCACGACACATAAGCATTGGCATAGAGTATTGGAAGCCAAGCCATTGCGTTTTGCAGTATTATCACTCATTGTGGTTTTGATTGGCGGAATCATCGAATATGTTCCCACGGCAATCATTCAATCCAATATTCCGACAATTGCATCCGTACAACCATATACACCGCTTGAGCTACAGGGTCGTGACATTTATATCCGCGAAGGTTGTGTTGGTTGTCATTCCCAAATGATTCGACCATTTCGATCTGAAACAGAGCGCTATGGAGAATATTCAAAAGCAGGCGAATTTGTGTATGATCATCCATTCCTATGGGGTTCAAAGAGAACAGGTCCTGATCTTCACAGAGTTGGAGGAAAATACCCTCATGCATGGCATTATATGCATATGATGGAGCCACAAACAATCTCTCCCGGTACAATCATGCCCGCTTATCCATGGTTATTTACGGATAATACAAAGTATCATGAATTGGAAGGCAAAATCATCACCATGAGAAAACTTGGCGTCCCATATCCCGAAGGCATGGAGCAAAAAGCTGAAAAAGAAGCGAGGGCTCAAGCGGAAGAAATAGCCAAAGATCTCCCTGAAAACAAGACTATGCCTGTTGATGCAAACAAAGAGATCATTGCTTTGATTGCGTATTTACAGCGTCTTGGCAAAGACATCAAAGCGGTCGGAGCACATTGATCCGATTAAAGAAAGAAAGGAGTTATGCTCCTTTTCCCCTCCCAAAACACAGTGGCCCTTTTGAGAAGATCAGAAGGGCTTTTGTGCAAATACAATGGATTAAACGATTTGAGAAAAGACAATCGTTAGAGAATTCATGACAATTCACCATTTTTGTACAAGAAAAATAGCGGGGCAATCGTTTAAAACCCTCATTTCTCGCATTTTAGGAAAAAGAATATTCATGAGATCACTTTATTTAACTCTCCTTGTTTTGTTTGCAGCGGCAAACATTTCCGCACAGAATTCCAAATCACTGAACAAGTCTTTTGAGTTTGGTATCTATGGTGGATTGAACTATAATTTCCACTCACCTGATTTCACTGCAACCCAATTCGGTCAGTATACCGCTTCATCCTCCTCTATGGCATTTCATGTTGGTGGCTTTGCAGACTATGATCTCAGCGATATGTTCCGTTTAACCGGCAGACTTGGGATTCATGGAATGGGAGCAGACTTGATTCAAGATTTGGGTAATAATACTCAAAATACTTTGACAAGTTCAATCACCATGTTGGAGTTTTCCCCGGCCTTGAAAATCAATGGAATTTTTTCAGATAGCCCGGGATATCTCATTGCAGGACTTGAATATGGAAGCCGTTTGACAAGTGAATATTCCGAGAATTTTGGCGGAGTTGATTCCTCAACAGTATACTCTTCGATCCCCGGAACCACAGATCGTTTTGCGGTCATCATCGGAGCCGGAATCCCAATGAAAGCATGGAATTATACTATAACTCCTGAAATCACATATCGCAAGGCCATTGGTGATTTCAGCACCGATGTCAACTTCTCTCCTTGGACGATAGATCAACTACGCATCGGTGTTTCAATCACGCTTGGTCCAACAAAGGCATCTAAGCCAAAACCTACTCCTCCAACTGAAAATACAATCATGGAAGTTGGTTATTACAATGATGGTGGAGACTATCGCGTATTGGAAAATGGTTTGAAAGTCGAGGATATTCAATATTCAGAAATGTATCCATTCATACCATTTGTTTTCTTCGGTCAAAACAGTGACAAACCGGATCCATCATTACAATTTTCAAGTCGTGGTGATGCTCGTGGTGAATTCACTCTTGAAACTCTACCCCAAGATGCCATTGAAATCAATAAACGAACAATGGATATCGTAGGTCTTCGCATGCTGAATAATCCTGATGCTTCACTCAGTCTCATCGGTTCCATAGATGGAAAATCCGAGTCGAAAAATAAAGGATTGGCTATGCGTCGCGCGCAACATGTAAAAGACTATTTGACAAAAAATTACAATATCAATGAAAGTCGTATTGCAACAAGTTCAAGAGCTTTGCCTGATGTACCCACTGCAGTCAATCAAAAAGACGGGATGAGTGAAAATAGAAGAGTGACATTGCGATCATCACATGCTGACATACTTGAACCGATTGCTATTCGTGGCGATGAAACTCGTTGGACAAAACCTGAATTATTGGAATTCAGACCAAAGAATCTTGATAGTACTTCAGTGAATTCATGGACACTGAATATCACACAAGCAGATCGCTCATTGAGAGAATTGGTTGGTGTGGGTACTCCTACTCCTCAGCGATGGGTTATTCGTCCGAATGATCTTTCCAGTGCTCAAGTACCGATTGATTATACATTGTCGATGACAAAATCAGATGGAAATGTTTCGAATGTTTCAGGTTCCATTCCGATCGATTATATGTCCAGCGTCATGCCTTCCATCGAACAAAGCAAAGACATGACAGTAACAAAATTTTCATTGATTTTGTTTGATTTCGATAAATCAGAAATCTCCGGTGAAAATGCGGAAATTCTCAAGAAGAAGGTTGGTCCGGTCATCAAAGGTAATTCCACTGTCAAAATCTATGGATATACAGATCGCATTGGTGCTCCCGACTATAATCGCAATCTCGCATTGAATAGAGCAAATGCAGTTCGAACAATTCTTGAATCTATTTCTCCGGACAACAGATATGAAGTGTTTGGTCGCGGAGAAGATGTAGAAATTTTCACAAATGAAAATGCAACCGGTCGAGTTCTTTCAAGAACCGTTCAAATTTTCGTTGAAACACCAAGAAACTAATATTTTCCTGAATTGCATTTTACCGGCGTGAGGAGTTCCCTCTCGCCGGTTTTGTTTCTATACCAACAGCAATATGAAACAACTCAATGATTCTCATCCCGCCATGTCATGCATCGGAAATTTTTCTTCCGAAGATTTGACAGGCATCATGAAAAACATGGGATTTCCTGCCTATCGAGGGAAACAGGTTTTTCATGCGCTGTATGCCAGGAATCATGAATCATCATTTTCTTTTGATACCATTTCAACATTACCGAAAGATGTCAGGAATACACTCAAAGAAAAATTCGGAGAAGATCATCATTCTTTAACCGTGAAGGATGTGCATGTTTCACAAGATGGAACGCAGAAAATGCTCTTCTCACTGCTTGATGAAACTGCAGTGGAAACCGTGATGATTCCGAGTGAGATGGTAAATGAAGAAGGAATACCAAAGCGCCGTACGCTTTGTATTTCAACGCAAGTTGGCTGTGCTTTGGGTTGTGCATTCTGTGCCACCGCAACTTTAAAATTGAAGCGCAATCTTGCACCTGCTGAAATTGTAGATCAATACATGAAAGCCAGAGAAATTTGTGGAACTGATATCACAAATATTGTATTTATGGGAATGGGCGAACCAATGTTGAATTATGACAATGTCATGAAAGCAGTTGACATTCTCACCAATCCAGAAATCGGCCTCATTACTGCAAAGCATATCACACTTTCAACAGCAGGTATTGTACCCGGCATAATTCGCATGGCTGATGAGGCAAAGCAGATAAAATTGGCATTATCATTACATGGTACTACGCAGGGTCAAAGAGAAGCAATCATGCCTATCGCGAACAAATACTCACTCAAAGAACTCGGCGATGCTTTGGAGTATTATTATCAAAAAACAAGGAAGCCAATCACATTTGAATATATCTTATTTGATGGCTTCAATGATAGCATGGAAGATGTGATGAGACTTGCAAAAATCACGAGAAGATTTCCTTCGAAAGTGAATGTCATTCCTTTTCACACAATTGAATTCACTGCACCTGAAGGAATTTCTGCATCACTCAAACCTGCTCCGGAATCCACATTTCATGCATTCATCAAAGCATTGCGTGAAGAAGATGTCACGGTAATGATACGTTCATCCAGCGGACTCGATATTGATGCCGCTTGTGGCCAGCTTGCATATTCACATTCTCGTGGTTCATCCGGAGTATTGGGATGAAATTCATCGCATCATTACTCATGATGATATTATGCTGTGCAATCACATTGCTTGCTGATGAAGACATATTCACAAATGAACCATTCTCTTCCATTAAACTACAGAAAGATCTTTCATACAGATTCAGATTGGCGAATGGAGATATTCTTACAGGTCAGTACAAAGAAAAAGGTGAGAATACAATCAGAGAAGATTCCACGATCATTGAATCCATCATCGTAAAGGCTATGATTGGAGACATCACTCTCTATTCAGATGAGATTGCGCATATTCAAACAATTCGAACTGTATATAGGCAGCAATCATCATTGTACTTCATGCCAACTGCAGATCCCATTGGATTGGATTCTTATGTATCCATCACGCAATTGGCATTTGTTCAGGCAGGCTTTGGCTATGAAGATATTTCCATAAATGGTGGCATGACATTCATCCCCGGCTTATCATTCGAAGAGCAAGGAAAGCATGTGAATGTGAAATACACTTTTTACGAAGAAGAGCAGGAAAATATTCCCGGACATTATACTCTCGCCGGCGGTTACTCACTCATCTATGCGAATAGTGCGAATCTCATACAACATGCATACATGATTGGTTCCTTTCACATGCCGAGAACAATATTGACCACTGCTCTCTTTTTCAAGACCGGTTCTGAAAATGTGTATGAAGCTAATGCAGGAAGATGGGGTTCAGGCATCATAAATTTTAATGATGGTGCATTGGGTTTTGGATTAGGTTTTGACATTCGCTTATTTTCCAGACATGATACTCGCGTATTGGCAGAACTTTGGTGTGCAGACATCATGCGTCCCAGAAATTCAGCAGGATTCATCGGACTCCGTTTGAACAATGATCGTTATTCGATGGATGCAGGATTGGCAATGCTCACCGCACCGGCAATCGTACCAGCAGTGCGATTCCAATGGCTACCATTTAATTGAGGAAACACTTGAGAACTCTCACAATACTCGGCTCAACCGGTTCCATTGGGACTCAAACCTTGGACATCGTCAGACAATTCAAAGATGATTTTTCTATCAATGTTCTCACAGCAAATACTCGCATCAAGGAATTGGAAGATCAAATCAGAGAATTCAATCCTAAAGCAGTTGCTATTAGCAATGAAGATGCATGGAGAGAATTCAAAAGCAACACATCATTCAAAGGCGAAATCCTTTGCGGTGAAGAAGGCGTAATTGCAGCGGCGAGTCATCCCGACAATGATATCGTGATGCAGGCATTGGTTGGTTTCAGCGGAGTTGCGCCAACATTGGCCGCAATCGAGCAAGGCGCAACAATAGCACTTGCGAATAAAGAGACACTTGTAAGTGCCGGCTCTATAGTGATGAAATCTGCAAAAGAAAAGCAGGTACCGATACTCGCTGTTGACAGTGAGCATAGTGCCATTCTGCAATGCATGGCAGGCGAAGAGCGATCCATGATCGACAAAATCATATTGACAGCATCCGGTGGTCCATTTCGGGAATTCGAAAAAGTTGCATTTCCATTCATAACAAGAGAACAGGCGCTCAAGCATCCCAATTGGGTGATGGGTCAGAAAATCACGATTGATTCCGCAACGCTTATGAATAAAGGATTCGAGGTCATTGAAGCTCGCTGGCTCTTCGATCTCACGCCCGAACAAATCGAGGTGGTGATTCATCCACAAAGCATCATACATTCACTCGTGCAATTCGGTGATGCATCCATCAAAGCGCAACTTGGCACGCCTGATATGCGCGTGCCAATAATCTATGCATTGTTTTATCCTGAAAGAAGACATGCAGATTTACCCAAACTGGATTTGCTCACTGCCGGAAACTTATCTTTTTTCAAACCAGATACAGAGCGCTTTCCATGTCTGCAATTGGCATATGATGCCATGAAAGCCGGAGGTACAGCTCCCGCGATTCTGAATGCTGCGAATGAAATTGCTGTACAATACTTTTTAGAAAACAAGGCAAGTTTTATGCAAATACCCCAAATTATCGAAAAAGTATTGGGACAGATATCAATAATTGACAATCCGGAAATGCATCAAATTGATGAAGCCGATCGCGAGGCAAGAATTCTGGCGAAGAAGTTTTTACAATAAAAATTATACTTAAAGGTCTAGCTCCGCTAACTTCCGACTTTATTTGGGGATTGCCTTTCATAATCCGATATTTGCAGAAATCTTTTTCCATTAATCTGAGGCCGCCATACTCCTTGAGTCCATTTTTATTGCAAGACAATTCATTATCACACAAATTGATAAGATTATCACAATGCAATGATTCATGCATGTATCAAGGAACAATGGAGTATTAGACAATGGAACAATCAAAAAAGCGCATACTTTGGATTGATGATGAGATTGAGCTTCTCAAGCCGCATATCATACTTCTCAATCAACGCGGTTATGATGTAGAAACCGCCACCAATGGTGAAGACGCCATTGAACTTGCCTCCAATACTTCCTATGATTTAGTGTTTCTTGATGAATCAATGGTTGGAATGTCAGGACTAGAAACCTTATCCGTACTCAAGGATATAGATCCTTCAATGCCTGTCGTGATGGTCACAAAAAATGAAGCCGAATCATTGATGGAGCAGGCAATCGGAGGAAAGATCGATGATTATCTCACCAAACCTGTAAATCCCGCACAAATTCTTGCTGCATGCAAGAAATTCCTTGAATCCAGAAGAATCGCAGAAGAAAAAATCACTCATGATTATTTGCAGGGATTTTCTGAAATCGCACGCCGACTTCACGGTTTCATGGATTGGTCCGATTGGTTGGATGTTTATTTGAAAATGGTGAATTGGAGCATTGAACTTGATATGCATCCTGAGCTTGGTTTTCAACAGACGCTCAAGGATCAATGGCGAGAGTGTAATGCGGAATTCGGAAAATTCGTTGAGAACAATTATGAATCTTGGCTCAGAGGCGATGATTCATCTGCACCGAAACTTTCTCCTCATATTGCCGATAAATTTGTCATTCCAAAATTGTCAAATGGCAAGCCAACATTCTTCTTTGTGATTGACTGCATGCGACTCGATCAATGGTTGATGATGGAAGAACTCATCAGACCATATTTCACCGTGCAGAAGGACTATTACTGTTCAATCATTCCAACAGCAACTCCGTATGCAAGAAATGCGATTTTTGCCGGACTTTTTCCTGCAGACATCAAAAAGCATTATCCAAATTATTGGAAGGGCGATGTGCCTGGTGTGAGTGAACATAGTCAAAACTCACATGAAAAAGAATTGCTGGCGGCATTGCTCAAACGCAGAAGAATTGAACTAAAGAACGATCTTTCTTATGTCAAGATCATTGACACTGATTTTGGAAAAAGAATCGAGAATGACATACAGCGATATACCCGAAATCATCTTACTGCAATTGTAGTGAATGCAGTGGACATGATTGCACATTCTCGTTCTGATTATCCGATTCTCAAGGAAATCGCACCGGATGAGTCCGCTTATCGCTCACTCACAAAGTCATGGTTCAAGCACTCATCATTTTTAGGAATGCTTCGGACTTTGTCCCAGTACAAAGACATCAATATCGTAATCACAACCGATCATGGTTCTGTTCGTTGCATGCATGCCGTAAAAGCTCATGGCGATCGTGAGACATCCACGAATCTTCGCTTCAAGCATGGAAAGAATGTGAAGTCTGATGCCAAAAATGCAATGACAATCAAAGATCCCGAGCATTATAAATTACCGGAGCATACTGCTTCCACCAATTATATCATTGCAAAGGAAGATACATATTTTGTGTATCCAACAGAATTCAATCATTATGTACAGAAATATCGCGATAGTTTTCAGCATGGCGGAATTTCACTTGAAGAAATGATTTTGCCTGTCATCACATTGGAACCTCGCTAAAGTTCGGGACAGGTCATTGATCTGTCCCAATCATTTTGTTTCACAATAAGTGCATGCGCATGGAAGCAGATAGCTACCACTCTTATTCGGAAGAAGAAACTCGATCTATCGGAAAACGATTTGCAGAGAAATTATCAGCAGGTGACATCATAACACTCGCGGGTGATTTGGGTGCAGGAAAAACCGAATTCGTACGGGGCGTTTGTGCATATTATTTGGTACATGATATAGTGTCTAGTCCTACATTCACAATCATGAATCAATATATCGGAACAAATCCCGATGGCATCGAGATTGCATTGTATCATATTGATTTATACCGTATTCAAGATGAGAAAGAATTGCTTGAGATTGGATTTTCCGAATGCATGAGCGATGAAAATGTAATCAAATTTGTTGAATGGCCTGAGAAAGCAGGAACAGGAATGCCTCAAACAGACTGGAAAGTCACAATCAAGACCTTGCCCGATCAGGAAGAAGAAAGACAGATACATATTGAATATTTGGGTAAGAATCGTTGATAGACACGCATGCACACATAGATGCCGATATCTTCGACGAAGATCGTGACGAGATGATAGCGCAAGCTTTTGCAAATGGTGTCAAGGCAATTATCATTCCTGCAATTGAACCCAATCGTTATGATGGAGTATTGTCCATTTGTAATCAATATGACAATATTTACTGCGGAATGGGCGTGCATCCACATAATGCAAATGACTATTCAAATGAGGTGGAGGAGCGCATCACTTCTTCACTTTCAATGTCAAAAGTAAAAGCGGTCGGTGAAATCGGACTTGATTATTATTATGATTTCGCCCCAAAGAATGTACAGAAAGATGTCTTTCGCAGACAATTGAATATCGCCAAGTCTCATGATTTTCCCGTGATCATTCATAATCGTGAATCTGATGATGACATGCTTGAGATATTACAAGAAGAGCAGACAGGTGAACTCAAAGGAGTGCTTCATTGTTTCTCTTCGGACTTAACAATGCTTCATAAAGCTTTGGATCTCGGTTTTCATATTTCCTTCACAGGAAATATCACATATAAGAAAAGTATTTTGGATGAGATTGTTCGAGCGACTCCTTTGGACAAAATCATGATTGAAACCGATTCACCGTATATGACTCCGGTTCCACATCGTGGCAAAAGAAATGAACCACAATTTGTTCGCTTCATAGCCCAAAAGATTGCCGATATACATGCACTCACTTTCGAGGAGATAATCACCATGACTAGCAATAATGCAAAGTCTTTATTCAGACTACCACTATTCCTCATAGTCTTTCTTTTTGGACTTTCAACATTTCCTATCATCGCACAAGATGACCGAAATGAGGAAGACACTGAAGAACAAGTACAATCAATCGAAAAAAATCCATATGCAAGATTTATTGGATTTGGTCCTTCACTTGCAACAAATACAATTGTCGAAACATTGACTGATATAGACAGACCTGAGAGAAGAGATACGCGCTCATGGGACGGAAATCCTGCACTTGGTTTTAGTGTTGCCTATAATCCACTCGAATTCTTGATGCTTGAAGCCGGAATCTTGCATACCAGAAATAATGCAAAACTAAAGAATGCATTGCCTGTTCCCGGAACACCAACGGATCCTGATGTCTATACAGTTTTCAATATCACTGCCCGAGCAATCGCCAATCCTCGAAGCAAGGTTGCATTCTTTGCATTGGGTGGCATTAATTTTCAATCCAAGAGAATTCATTCAACCAATGTTTTATTCACTGATGACAGTCAATTGGCATTCAATGCCGGTGCAGGTTTCATGGTGAATATCCCAACTTCATTCGGCATGATCATTCCTATCGCTGAATGGCGTTTGGACTTTGAAAGTAAGAATGACACCATCAATTTACCCAATGAACAGAAATACAAAGATTGGGGCGATATTGAAATCTCAACATTTTATTCACTGCCGAGATTGACGATACTTTGGTATCCGAAATTCTGATCCTCGACCCATCAAGTGATTGATGGGTTTTTGCCAATGAGTCAACCTTCACCACAAAAACAACAAAGAATGGGTGTGGACCTATTGAATGGTCCCATCGATTCCACTCTTCGCATTTTTGCTTTGCCGCTTGCTTTCAGTTTTATCGTGAATATGCTGTATTCATGGATAGATACTTTTTTTGTCAGCAAACTCGGATCTGCAGCAATCGCCGCAATCGGTGTGAGCGAGCAATTGGGCTTCATGATTTTTAATTTCGGAAGTGGCTTTGCCATTGGAACCGGAATCATCGTGGCGCGCAGAATTGGTGAAGGAAATCGAGAGCAAGCATCCTATACGGCCACTCAAGGCATCATGACAATGCTTGCATTCTCAACGATACTTGCAATTATACTTGGCATGCTTCTTCCCACTACCTTGCATGCGCTCGGATTAGACAGAGATCCCGATGTCTATGCATTCACTGAAGTATATCTCTATGCATTGCTCTTCGGCGTGCCTGGTAATTTCGTGACATTTCAAATCAATGCAATCATTCGCTCATCGGGTAATTCCGTATATCCGATGTCGATTCTTCTGCTTACCACAATCATCAATGCAATCCTTGCACCTATTCTGATTTTTGGTTGGGGATTCATCCCTGAATATGGAATGCTTGGCGCTGGAATTGCAACTGCGGCATCGCAAATTATTGGAGCAATCATTTCATTGTCGATGATCATCACCGGTAAGGCAGGCTTGACATTATCATTCAATGACTTCAGATTTGATTTCCCACTTCTTGGCAGAATTGTTAAACAAGGCATTTGGTCATCACTTCAAATGTTCTCCGTCAGCATCAGTCGATTGGCTCTCTTCACATTCGCATCATATTTCGATCCAAAAGTCACGCTTGCGGCATATACATTGGGATTAAAGGTTGATCTTTTTGCTTTCATGTCTGTCTTTGCAATGGGCATCGCACTTGAAACTGCTACGGGTCAGAATCTTGGAGCAAAACAAATTGATCGCATCGGCATGTTTTATCGATCTGCTGTTAAGCAATTGTCATGGCTCTTGGGAATTCTTGCAATCCTCACATATCTCTTCGGTGAATATTTCGCTCGAATCTATACCGATGATCCAAATATCATTCGTGAGACAGTTGAATATCTTCATATCGCATGTTTCGGATATATTTTCTTTGCCATCGGTTCAATCACATTACGCGTCATCAGTGGCGCGGGTGCCGCAGCTCGAAGCATGATGATTGTATTTACAGCTTTGGTCGTGATTCAAATCCCATTGGCCTTCATTCTCTCCCGATATACACCGCTTCGTGAATCCGGCATTTGGATCGGAGTCGTATTGAGCTATATTGCGCTCACGGTGATTGGATTTCAACAGTATCGTTCAAGAAAATGGATCGCCGTGCATATCTGATATGATTCAGGGGGCATCATGGCGAGCATTGTACTGCTCATTCTCTTCTCATCTTTTGCTCACGCACAAGATGATGCGGTGGGGATGGACGAAAGCACTCTTACTTCTACTCAACAACAATTCGATGCGCTCGAATACTATTCCGTGCATCCATTGGATCTTCGAAATATCACCGATGAATTGCTCTTCCTTCCGGGCATGACTCACGGATTGATGCGCATGATAAAGCGATTGATCAAACAATATCCCGACATCGATAATGTTCAAGATTTATTGAATCAATCACCAAAGAATATCGACACATCCATTCGACGCATCCTTCTCAAGTGTACGAGAATAAGCAATCCACAAACGCAAATTCATGGAAGATATAGATCTAGAATTTCTCTATCAATACCTGAAACACGAGGTATGCGCGAAGGCGTTTTTCTAGGTTCAAATGAAGCATTCATGCAAAGACTCTTCATTGGGAATCCTCGATATACCCTTGCACTATCATATGGAAAGCAAAGTGGTGAAGCATATGAGCATGCCATGTTATATGGATCATTGCAGTACTCGGACAAGAATTACAAGTTGATAATCGGTGATCATTCCATTGAACATGGGATGGGTGGTCTTCTTGCATCAGGGATCTCGATTGCGGATATTTCAAAACCAAGTCAAAGAGCACTTCGATGGTCAAGTTCGATCAGACCAACAACTTCCCTTCTTGAATTTTCGAATTTCAGAGGTATTGGTGGACAATATTTCATGCAGAGCAATAATATCAAGAATACAATCGGATTCAGTTTTTCAAATAGGTATCGACATGCCACAATCAATGATGAAGATTTACTCACGAGTTTTCCAATTAGTACTTATGCAAGAACAGAACATGAATTACATCAAAGAGAAGGTACTAAAGAATTGCGCCTGGCAATGTTCAATACAATTCAAATAGTCAATCATGTATTTTCGGTGGCGGGACTCTATCAAAAATATGGACATGCAATAGCACCCACTGCATACTCAATTGGTGAGCAAGAGCAATGGATGATTTCATTTGATATGCAGTCTGAATTGAATAAGGAGTGGACTATTTCGGCAAATGCATTATTCGACAGAAGATACAATTATGGCGGGATGTGTACGCTGCATCATGATGGAGGCAATCATGATCAAGCCATTATGATTCGATATTTTGATCCAGACTTTCGGTCTCCTATAGGACAATCATTCGGAAGAAGCGGGATTTGCTCCAATGATCAGGGTATTCATGTACTGATGAATGGTACCATTGGTTCTTTCAAGTATGCAATCAATAATGAAATGTATTCCCAGATTTCTACTTCAAAGAATTCCAATTCATTGAAGAAAGGGATTCGAATGATTGGTCAATTGACTTGTATGGGAGATAAAACAAGTATACTCTTCAGAGTGATGAATGAAATTCGTTCATCCGAAAAACCTACCGTGAATCTACAGACTGAGACCGATTGGCGCTTAAGATCAGAAATAGCATATCGAGGGAATTCAGTCAGAAGTGTGATAAGAGTTGAATCACATATCATGAATACTCATTCTCAATCATTTGGAATTGGTTGTGCATTAGAATTTCATTCGGCACAGACATCGAGTCCATGGAATTGGTCAATCAGAATGGCATGGTCTGAGACAGATGATTTTGATTCTGCCATTTATCTACCCGAGACAGGATTGCCGGGTCAATTACTTATAGACCCATTATATGGATTGGGTATAATGTCTTGCGGACAAATCGGATATACTTTTGAGAATGCCAAAATCTCAGCTTTGATCAGACAAAAAT
>JBEEPK010000003.1:0-87008 GCA_041191145.1 Bacteroidota bacterium | reverse complement strand
AGATCGCCATAATGTCTTTCATTCAATTTTTCGCTTCTCTTCGTGGGAATTGTACCTTTTCCTGCGGATTGCAAAGCAATATCAGCAGTACGAATTGCCCTGAGTAAGGCAGAAGTGAATAACATGTCGATTGGATACTCCTTCAAAGCAAGACCCGCATTACGAGCCTCTTCTTCTCCTTTGGAAGTGATATCAACATCTACCCAACCGGTAAAGCGATTTTCAACATTCCATTGAGATTCGCCATGTCTTAGCAAAATGAGATAAACCATAATTCTATTCTTATTTGTTTTTCCATGTTGGTTTTCTTTTTTCTATGAATGCATTCATACCTTCCTTTTGATCTTCCGATGCAAAAAGGAGATAAAAATTCTTTCTTTCGAATTCTAATCCACCTTCAAGTGTTGTGCTAAATGATTTTAGTACAGACTCTTTGATCAATTTTACTGCAATTGGTGCTTTGCTCGCAATTTCGGATGCAAGAGCAATTGCCTCTTGAAGATATGATTCAACAGGAACTACTCTATTGATGAGACCTGATCTCCATGCTTCCCGAGCAGAAATCATGCGGCCTGTCAATGCGATTTCCATTGCTCTCACCTTACCAATTGCTCTTGTGAGTCTTTGAGTTCCACCTGCTCCGGGCATTACTCCGATATTTATCTCGGGTTGACCAAATTGTGCTGTTTCACTAGCGATCAACATATCGCAATTCATGGCTAATTCACATCCACCACCTAGTGCGAATCCAGAAATGGCTCCAATAATTGGTTTTTTGATTGCTCTAATTCGTTCCCATCTTGCGAATTGATCTCTTTCAAGCATGTCCATGGAACCGGCATCCGACATCTCCTTGATATCTGCACCGGCAGCAAATGCTTTTTCATTACCATGTATCACAATGCATCGAATATCGGGTGAGCGATCGAATTCTTCCATTGCTTCTACGATTTCAATCATTGTTTGAAGACTCAATGCATTGAGCACTTGTGGTCTATTGAGTTGTATGACGCCGACTCCCGGTTTGGGGGTTGAAGTCAGTATGCATGTCCAATTTTTCATGTTAATACAGTAAACCTGCCAAAGTGGCTGTGAGCAAATTTCCTAATGCTCCGGTAATCATTGCTTTGAGTCCCAGAGCGGCTATGTCTTTTTTTCTTTCAGGTATCAATGCGCCTATTCCACCGATTTGAATGGCAATTGAACTAAAATTCGCGAATCCGCATAATGCAAAAGTAGCCATTGTGACTGTCTTTGGCATCAGATTTCCTTGTTTTATGTATTCTGACAAGTCAGCATAAGCAAGAAATTCATTCAGACTGATTTTGGTACCAAATAATGCTCCAAACTTGTCAATATCTTGCATCGGAACCCCAATCATGTAACCAATAGGAGTAAAAATTACTCCAAAAAGTTCTTTAAGGTCATGCGGAAACCAAATGGAATACTGATCAAGTGCATGATGAATATTCAGCATTCCGGCATTTATTCCCGCAATGATTGCCACAAATGCAATGAGCATGGCCGCAATTCCAGCAGCTAATTTTAATCCATCCATTGCTCCATTAGCAGCCGCTTCTACTATAGTTGAACTTTCCGGTAATACAGGAGCTGTTTCTGAGGATTCCTTGTCTGAAAGTGACGATGGGATGACGATCTTGGAAAGCATCAATCCTGCAGGTGCTGACATTAAACTTGCAGTAAGCAATGAAGCCGCAGAAACACCCATTTGAATGTAACCTGCCATCACACCACCTGCTATGGTTATGAATCCTCCAACCATTATCGTATTAAGTTCAGACCTGGAAGCTGATGCCAAATATGGTCTGATTAATAAAGGGGCTTCTGTTTGACCAAGAAATATATTGGCAGAAGCCGACAATGATTCTATACCTGATGTTTTCAATGTGCGACTCATAAACCATGACATACCTCTTACGATATATTGCATGATCCCAAGATGATAGAGCATGGACATCACTGATGAAAAAAAGATGATGACCGGCAGTACTGAAAATGCAAATTGAAAACCGAATGTTTTCGCATAAGCTGGGTCGGCAATATTTCCGAAAAGCATTTGCGCACCATTGGAAGCAAGAGCAAGAAAGCCTGATATCCCATTACCAATGGACGACATTAGTGAAATCCCAAAAGGAACTTTCATGATGAAAATAGCTATGACTACTTGGAGTGATAATCCAATGATGACCATTCTCCAGAGAAAGAGAATAAGAATTATTCCAAGTATGCCAATCGCTTTTTCCAAAATCATATCCATTTATGCTCTTTATACCACTCAACTGTTCTTTTGATGCCCTCTTCAATTGAGATCTCTTGCTTCCATCCAAAATCTCTTTTTGCCTTCTCGACCGAGCATATCCAATATGGTTGGATCAGATCTTTTCCTTTCTCATAGTTCAATACAGGAGGTTTTGATGAAAACTTTCCAAATATCTGAGACAAACCGGCAAGCATCATGACAGTGGCATGAGGAACGCGGATTGGTAACACAAAAGATTTGCCAAATGCATTTTTTGTTATCTCTGCAATCTGTTTCCAACTATAGAATTCTTCACTTGAAATGAAATAAGTTTCGCCAATGGTATTGGGACTAAATGCCGATTCTACAATACCTCTGGCCAAATCTACTCCATGGATGAGACTTACTTTCTTTTCATCAAAACCGATGAGAGGAACCACGCCCTTTGCAACAGATTGAAAGAAAGTCAGAATTGCTGTATCTCTCTCGCCATATACAGCGGGTGGTCTAACAATTGTTGTCGGGAATCGTTGGGAATATTCTCTTACGACTTCCTCAGCTGCCTTCTTTGATCTACCATATGCGGTTATGGGGTAAAGTGGTGAATCCTCATGGACAGGTTCAATTATTGATGGCGATGGTCCGGTTACGGTTTGTGAACTCACATGAAGAAATCTTTGCAGATTTGGTGCATACTTCGATACAAGTTCCAAGAGATTTCTTGTTGAGTCTCTATTTCCTCGCAAAAATTCCTCATCATTTCTAGCGGCTGTCAATCCAGCCACATGAATGATCATGTCAATACCTTCAACAGCAGGTTTCAAGGATTCAGGATTGTCCAATGATGCATTGATGATTGTGACATCTTTCTCTTTTAGCCAACGCAAATCACTGGTTGGACGAGCTATGCAGATGATATCAGCATTGGCATTTTGCAATGTATCAACTACATGACTTCCTATGAAGCCGGTTGCACCTGTAACCAATACTTTCATTATGATTTCTCCATTGTGATCTTTGAGCCATCGGGTAAGACTATATCATAATCGGCTGTGGATTCACCTTTGCTGATTCTGCGTAATTTACTTTGAAGAAGCGTTCTTTTGAGTTGGGTCAATCGATCTGTGAAATAGATTCCATTCAAATGATCTATTTCATGTTGCATCACTCTTGCAAGAAGTCCATCGGCTTCCATTGTATGCATCTTTTCATGCTCATCCATGAATGAAACCTGTATGCCTTCAGGACGAATCACGAGTTCTCTAAGATTGGGCAAACTCAGGCAACCCTCTTCATAATCAGTTTCTTCATCAGAATAATGCGTAATCTTTGGATTGATCATTGTCAAAGGTTTGATTGATTCACAGCCTTCCACGGGGGAAATATCGATGATTGTAATTGACAATGGTGAACCAACCTGATTTGCAGCAAGACCTATTCCTTCTGCATTCAGCATGGTCTCTTTCATATCATTAATAAAAGTACGAATATCATCATTCAAATGTTCGACTGTATCAGCTTTATGCTTGAGGATGGAATGATCATACACATAAATTGGAAGAATACTCATCTTCAGAATCCCAATTGTTGTAATGTTTGAACAAATTGTTTCGAAAACTGACGGTGAATTACACCATCATAGGTATGTACGGGATAGAAAGTTAATACACCAAGTGAAGCGGAATTACCATATTCAAAATCTGAATTAACTATTCTTGTTTGTTCTTCCGGCCTATATGGATTATCCACATCTACTAGTTCAATTGTGCAACCGATGCTAACCTTTTCATTTGATAAGGAATTGAAATCAATCATTGGTAATTCCGAAAATGGAATTATCGCTGTGATATGATATCCATTGGATTCTCGAAAGAATTCAATAGGAATTGATGTATGCATGCCTGATACTTTCATATAGCTCTGATGTGGAATCTCAGCATTGGGGACTAACTCAATTGTTTTGATAGTACTAGGCTTATTTGTGTCTTTGCCAATGGACTTACCAAAGCTCGGGGTGGTTTCAGATATATAGATGTTGATTTTATCTTGCAAGCAAGTATCACATCGTGATTGTATCAAGGTGTCATCAATAATCAGCAATTCCAATTTCCAATGCGAATTATCATACACACTTTTCTCTATAATCATGGAAGCATCTTGAGGTCCTTTCCAATAAAATGCCCCTTTGATCACATCTTCCGGAGCATCTATAATAATAGGTTTATGGAACCCATATGGGATTGTGATGCCGGATGAATAAACAGGAATATCATGATAATGATGATAGTATGAAGTTTCTTCTGTTCTGGTAGAAAAAACATGTGTTTTATTCCTTCTTTGCACATGATCACGATGTATCTCAAGAGTTTGACCTGCATTTCTAGAAGTAGAGAATTGATCACTTTCATAGAAAACGCCTTGTCTGAATTGATATCCGGTAATATTCCAATTGAATTGTTCATTCTTGGAAGTTACATGGCAACTAGCATTTTTGATTGCAACCCCAACTTCTAGTGGTGAGTCAATGAATGCTCTTGCTATCTTGTGCACTAAAGTCAGCGTCCCATTTATATCTATAAAGAAATACACAGAACATGCTTTGATTTTCTCTTTCGGAAATCGAACTACAAATGCTACATCATTGTGATGATCCAGTGAATAATCACCAATGTCCCAACTCCATACTTTCGCTTGTTCATCACTGATTTCAGAAAGAACATCTGCAATCAATTCCTGATCATAATAATCTGATAATTTCTTCTGGAAATCTTTCACACTTGAACCGGATTGAGCAAGTGTGTTCGATGAGAATAGTAATATCAAAACTATATGTATGTAAATAGTTTTCATGCAAACTTTGCAATGATGGAATCATGTAGTTCAGCAGGAGATTCTTTTAATCGCGCACCAAATTGTGATACAACTCGAGATGATGAATAAGAAGCAAGATGTCCTGATCGCAAAACTGAGTACCCTTGTGTAATGCCATACAGAAAACCTCCTGCATACATGTCACCGGCTCCTGTTGTATCGACAGCCGTTATTGAATAAGCAGGAATTGTATGTCTCTCGCCTTTTACCAATAATTCAGAACCATGCTTACCGCGTGTCATAACCGTATGAGGGAATCTCTCATTTAATAAACGAAAAGCTTCTTCATGATTATCAGTCTTTGTATACGCCATTGCTTCAGAATCATTGCAAAACACTAGATCCGTGAATGAAGATATCTCATCCACAATATCACGGAAGGCATTGACAACAAAGGAATCTGAATAAGTAAAAGCAATTTTGGTATCATGTTTCTTTGCTAAAATAACAGCCTCTTTAATGGCATCTGCTCCACCTGGTTCAGTTAATCGATACCCTTCAACGTATAGCCATTCTGATCTTGAGATGGTATCTTCAACCAAATGATCTCTATTATATGTACTGTTCACACCGAGTGAAGTCATCATTGTTCTTTCAGCATCGGGCGTAATCAAAACTAAACATGTACCTGTTTTGGAGTGTTCTTTGATCTCTGCATCAAGTATAATTCCCAAGTCACGAAACTCTTGAGCATAAAATTCACCAAATGCATCATCTCCCAAAATGGTCTTATATGCGGCTTTCCCACCGAACTGTCCAATTGCAATGATTGTATTTGCGGCAGATCCACCGCTGGACCGATGATGTGAACGATCTGATAATGTGGAGATGACTTTGGACTGATCTTCCTCTGAGACTAATGACATAGAACCTTTGGTCAATCCCAAATCATTGAAAGTGTGTTCGTCTATTGCAAATTCAATATCTACAAGTGCATGGCCTATGCCACAAACATGGATGTCTTTCATGGTTGATTCAATGGTTAAGAAATGGAAAGCATACTGCATTGCAAAAATACGCATTACGCATCGAAAATTATGACTCTTATTCATTCTTTCTTAAGTAGAACCTCTTGTTTTTGTTGGTAATTACAATGAAAAATCACTATAATTGCCATGTTAGTAAAAATCTATGATCAGTGAGCAGCATCTTGATCATGTGCGTTTCCTGATTTCATAATTCATATCATTTCGAATTGCTCGGATACTCCATGTATCAACCTTTACCAGAAAAACTTCATTATCCTGATTTAGAAAAAGAGATTCTTGTATTTTGGGAAGACCAGAAAATCTTCGAGAAATCATTGTCTGCTCGTGCAGAATCTCCTGTATTTAGCTTCTTTGAAGGACCACCTACAGTCAATGGAAATCCCGGAATTCATCATTTGATGGCCAGAACCGATAAGGACTTGGTGTGCAGATATAAAACCATGACAGGCCATTATGTGCGCAGACAAGCCGGTTGGGATACTCACGGCCTGCCAGTTGAAATAGCCGTAGAGAAACAATTAGGTTTGGTCAATAAGTCAGATATTGAAGTCATGGGTATTGACAAATTCAATGCTACTTGCCGTGAGTTTGTTTTTAGCAATATTGAAAGAGACATGGGCTGGGGAGATTTCACCAAACGTATGGGATTTTGGGTGGATATGAATTCTGCCTATATCACATGTACAAATGATTATGTGGAATCTGTATGGTGGGCATTGAAAACATTTTTCGACAAAGGCCTAATCTATAAAGGATATAAAGTAGTCCCTCAATCCCCTACCATAGAAACACCTCTTAGTTCACATGAATTGTCACTCGGTTATAGAGAAGTCAAAGATCCAAGTGTATATCTAAAAATCAAGATACTTGATTCAAAAATATCTGATGCAATCGGTGCTCACATCTTGGTTTGGACAACTACGCCATGGACATTATTCTCGAATGTTGCATTGGCTGTGGGTGTTAATATAGATTATGTTATAGTGGAAAAAGAGTTGAATGAAGGAAAATCTGAAAGATTCATCATTGCTGAATCACTCAAATCACTTCTCGGTGAGGATCCAAAGATACTTGCCAAGGTAAAGGGAGAGGAATTGCTTGGATCAGCATATGAACAAATCTTTTCTTATTGTTCTATTGATTCTGTTACTTTCCCCAATGCTTTGACCATTCTTCCAGGAACTTTTGTTTCCACAGAAGATGGAACAGGTGTAGTTCATATATCACCTGCATTTGGTGTGGATGATTTTGAATTGTCAAAGGCATTTAATCTTCCTGTTCTTCAACCGGTCACACCGAATGGACACTTTACAGAGATCATCTCGGATTTTGCCGGTAGAGCAATCAAAACATTCAAATATGCTGATAGAGTCGAAGAAGGTGCCGATAAAGACATTATCATAGCATTGAAGCAAGCAGGTAAGATTTTTAAATCTTCTTTTGATTATGTTCACAGCTACCCACATTGCTGGAGAACAGACAATCCAGTAATGTATTATGCCAGAAATTCTTGGTTCATTAAGTCTCCTGCTTATAAGCAGACAATGATTGATTTGAATAAGACCATTCGCTGGCAACCTTCTGAAATTGGTACCGGTAGATTTGGTAATTGGCTTGAGGAAGTAAAGGAATGGTCTTTAAGTCGTGACAGATATTGGGGAACACCATTACCCATTTGGGTGAGTGAAGACAAAGAAGACATGTTTGCCATAGGTTCAATAGAGGAATTATTGAAAGGTGAATATCAAATATCTGATGATACTTATGTTCCCGTTTCTGATGCTCCTCTGCCTTTGGATTTACATAGACCTTTTGTTGACAAAGTAATTTTCCGAAAAAATGGAAAAATCTATCGTAGAACCACTGAAGTAATTGATGTTTGGTTCGATTCAGGATGTGTGCCATTTGCACAATTCCATTATCCTTTTGAAAATAAAGAATTATTTGAAAGTCAGTTCCCAGCTGATTTTATTTCTGAAGGCATCGATCAAACAAGAGGTTGGTTCTATACACTCCACAATATTGCTTCTGCATTGTTTGAAAAACCGGCATTTAAGAATATCATTGTAAATGAACTTGTATTGGACAAAAATGGACTTAAAATGTCCAAAAGTAGAGGGAATACCGTTGATCCCTTCCTCATGATGGATGCATATGGTGCAGATGCAGTTCGTTGGTATTTCATGGTTAATAATCCACCTTGGAGACCAACTTTATTCAATGAATCTGATATAGCCAAGACAGTCATTGCAGATTTTTTCAGAACACTTACCAATACATATTCCTTTTATAGTCTTTATGCAAATATCGATGGAATAGATGGTAATGAAGATATTATTGAATTGGCTGATTGCCCCGAAATCGATCGTTGGATTATATCAAAAACACATTCAACCTTGAGACTATATCATCAATACATGGAATCCTATGATGTGTTCAGAGCATGTCGTTTGGTTCAAGAGTTCATGATTAATGATGTTTCAAATTGGTATGTCAGAAGAAATCGCAGAAGATTCTGGAAAGGCGAAAAAGACAGTGATAAGATTTCAGCTTATCAGACCTTAAGAAATGTGCTCTTGGATGTGTTATCAATGATGGCTCCGGCTGCACCATTTTTACCTGAGGTTTTATACAGAAGAATCCGTACTGAAAAACAAGAACTTTCCATTCATATGAAATTGATTGCTATGGGTGATCTTGTTTGTATAGATGCAGATTTGGAAAGAAGAATGTCTCTTGCACAAACAATTGTTTTTCTTGCAAGATCATTACGTGAAAAATCAAAAATCAAGACAAGACAACCACTAAAGAGAATACTGATTCCAGTCATATCACCTCAACAAAGGCGTGATATTCAAGCAATCGAGAATATCATCAAAGAAGAGCTCAATATCAAAGCAGTTGAGTATGTAAATGAAGAAGCAGGTATTGTGAAACGCAGTGTTAAAGCTAATTTCAAAGCATTGGGAAAGAGATTTGGTAAACAAACACAGAAAATAGCAAATGTGATTTCTAGTATGGATGAACATCAGATACGATCATTCTTGCAAGAACAATCATTCAAATTCAATATCGATGAAGATTCTTATTTCATTTCTTTGGAAGATGTTGATGTAATCACTCAAGATATGGAAGGTTGGCTTGTTGCAAATGAAGGTTCTCTGACAGTTGCGCTTGATACAGAGATTGATCAAGAATTAAAGCAAGAAGGCTTGGCAAGAGAATTCGTTAATCGTATTCAAAACCTCAGAAAGAATATAGGTTTACAAGTCACAGATCGAATCAATGTAAAATTTTCAGCAAACAAAGAAATTTCTGATGCAATAATCAAATTATCTGATTATGTTTGTAATGAAATTTTGTGTGTGACATGTAAAAGCGTTGAGAGTATTAATTCCGATGCTCATACAATTGAAATTGATCAAGAGATTATTTCTGTGTTTATCACAAGAGTTGATTGATAACAGAAAAAGTAAATGCATCCCGCATTTAGTTTTGTTTTGTTTTATTACTTAAGGTGTATGCTGTATGGCCTCAACAAAGAAACCCGCAGCAAAGAAAGCAGCGGTTAAACCCGTCGCTAAGAAAGCAGCTGCGAAACCTGCAGCAAAGAAAGCTGCGGCAAAACCCGCAGTGAAAAAAGCAGCAGTCAAACCCGTAGCGAAAGCAGCGGCTAAACCTGCAGCAAAAAAAGCAGCTGTTAAACCAGCAGCTAAAAAAGTTGCAGCTAAACCCGTAGCGAAAGCAGCGGCTAAACCTGCAGCAAAAAAGGTTGCGGCAAAGCCCGTAGCAAAAGCAGCAGTTAAACCTGCAGCAAAAAAAACTGCGGCTAAACCAGCAGCAAAAAAAGCTGCAAAACCGGTAGCAGCAAAACCGGCAGCAAAGAAAGTAGCGGCAAAACCGGCAGCTAAAGCAGCAAAGCCGGTAGCAAAGAAAGCAGCAAAACCGGCAGCTAAGAAAGCTGCCGTAAAAAAAAAGTAAGTCCCTCTAAAGGACCGAAAACTGCCCCAGTCACTGTCAAGAAACAAAAAACTGTTACAAAAGAAATTGTTACAGTGAAATCAAAGATTGTTTCTAAACAAAAAGCAGTGAAGTCTTCAGTGGTAGAATCTACCAAAACTGAAAAAAAACAAGCGAAGCCAGTTGCCAAAAGTGTTGAAAAAACAACTTCTAAGCAATCGGCTTCGCTTTCTGTTTCAAATAAAGGAAAAAACACCATCGCCACCTCAAAAACAGAAAAGAAAGATTCAATCAAGCCTAAGACAAAAAAGATTGATACTAAAGATACAGTTGCTCCTAAAACTGAAAAGTCAAGTAAAAAATCATTACCCAAGATTGCAACTAAAGAAAGTAAGGAGTCCACTCCTTCTAATGATCTCACCTCTGCTCCTCCTGATGAAGCATTGATTGAATTGGATATGCCCGCGATGCCTCCATTGCAGTTAACTTTGCAAGAAAAGAAGCCTGCTGGTAGATCAAAATCAAGTAATAAAGCATCTGAAAAACCATCAGCTGCAGGCTTGGAAGCAATGAAAATGCCTGAAGGAAAAGGTGCTGCAGCATTTGCCATGCATCCAAAAGAAGAGAAGCCAATCATCAAACCATCTACAAAGAAGGTACGATATTCTGATACTGACTTAAAAATGTTCAGACAACACATTCAGAAGATCAAAGATGAAGCATTGGATGAAATGAGAATGCTCAAGGAAAGGTTAGATGATTTAACCAATGCAGAAATGGCTTCCGAGTCGATGATATATTCTGTACACATGGCAGAGCAAGGATCTGAGGCATTGGAAAAAGAAAAAACATATGCTCAGATGAATCGTATTTTTGATTATATCAAAAAATTAGATGATGCCATTAAAAGAATTGATGATAAAACATACGGTATTTGTAAAGAATGTAATATTCTCATTGCCAAAGCAAGATTATTGGCCGTACCAATTACTACGCAGTCTGCATCATACAAAATTCATGGTCGTTGTCCCGATAATGGCATTGATATTATTGCTGGAAGAAATGAGTAAATCATGATGGATTCAAAAGTCCATTCACATCGCTTGTTATTTATTGCTTCTTTGTTGATTGTTCTTGATCAAGCGACAAAAATAGCAGTAAAAGGTTTTTCTTTATTTGGATTTACCCATCCAGGTATGTTTCTCGGTGAAAGCATATCAGTAATTGGCGAGTTTCTGCGTTTTACATTCGTAGAGAATCCAGGAATGGCTTTTGGTGTTGAGTTTGGTTCAGGTAAAATATTTCTGACATTGTTTTCACTAATTGCTTCAATTGGATTAGTATATTATTTGTTAAAGATAGAATCAGCAAAAATTCAAATTAGAATAGCCATCATGCTTATACTGGCTGGAGCTTTCGGTAATTTTATCGATCGCATGTTTTATGGTGTATTATATGGAGAAGGTCCTCTCTTCTATGGCTTGGTTGTTGATTTTATACAAATTGACATTCCGGACATACAAATTGGACAGTTTGCATATACCCACTGGCCTGTTTTCAATATCGCAGACTCCTGTGTTTCAATTGGCATGATTCTCATACTATTATATAATCGATATCTGCCATATCCATTTACACAAGTGAATGAATTCACAGAAACAACACATAATGGAAATTGAAAAGGAACAATATCCTGATTATATAGAAAAAGTGATTGACTTGTTGGTCTCAAAAGGACAAGAACCTTTGAGACTTGATGTCTATATCACCAATGCCATAGCCAATGCAACGAGAAATAAAGTTCAGCAGGCAATCGATACTGAGCAGGTGACTGTAAACGGTACAATAAGAAAGGGTTCATATAAGATTAAACCCGGAGACTCGATCCGTTGCATATTCATGCGACCTCCCCCACTCGAGTTATTACCTGAAAATATTCCATTGGAAATAGTTTTCGAGGATGACTATTTATTGGTAATAAATAAACCTTCAGGACTTGTTGTACATCCCGGCTTTGGTAACAGATATGGTACACTTGTAAATGCAGTATTATGGCACATAGGTTATAGAGAAGCAATTCCTTTATCCGGATTTGAAGAAGATTCCGAAGAAGAAGATTTGCCTGAAGATGCGTTTACACAAGCCATCATAGCCAAGGATGATGCTTTAAGACCCGGAATAGTGCATAGACTCGACAAAGATACTTCCGGCTTGATGGTCATTTCCAAAAAATCAGAAATTACTCCTGAACTATCAAAGCAGTTTGCTGATAGAACTGTGAAAAGAGAATATGTGGCTTTGGCTTGGGGAATTGTCAAAGATGATCATGCCATCATCGAAAACAATCTAGCTCCGTCTCCAAGAAATAGGAAAGTTTTTTCAGTTACCAAACAAAGTGGTAAATATGCAAAAACTGAATATTGGACACGCAGCAGGGGGAAATTTGCTTCATTGTTACAAATCAAACTCCACACTGGTAGAACGCATCAAATCAGGGTTCACTTTTCATCCATTCATCATCCATTGATTGGCGACATGTCCTATGGCGGTGATATTTTGCCACATCAAGTAAAATTTGGCAATGAATCAAAGAATTCAGCCATTCAGTGTTTGAATATCATGAAGCATCAGGCATTACATGCAAGAATGCTTGGTTTTGTTCATCCTATTACCTGTAAAGAATTACTATTCATCCAAGAACCCCCTAGTGATTTCATACAAACTGCACATATAGCAGGTATAGAAATTCCTAATGATTTATGTGGATAAATCACTTCAATATTATTCCGTAAGTGCACATAAAACTTTTTGTAATTTTAAGGGTCATCAAGGAGTTACAATGATACGAATCCTACTTTTACCATTGGTGTTTTTTATTTCTACTTCATTATTTGCACAGCAAGGTTCAAATCAGACTTGGTATTATGGCAAATTTGGAGGCATTAAATTTACGAATGCCATTCCCTCACCTATCACTGGAAAACTCGATACATGGGAAGGTTGTGCAGTCTATTGCGATCCAAACACAGGAAATGTATTATTGTATTCAGATGGCAAAAAACTTTTTCTTCCAGATGGATCAATAGTACCTGGTGGAGATTCGCTCAAAAGTGGAATTTCATCAACGCAATGTTGCATATTTATCCCCGACCCCGCAAATGCAAAAAGAGTATACTTATTTACTGCGCCTGACTTAACCGGTCAGGGGACAACACATAGCAAATCATATTATTCTCATATCAGTCTTGAAAATACTCCAACAATTTTACTTTCCAATGTAGAATTGCAAGATAATATGTCAGAGAAATTGGCGGGCACACAACATTGTGCGGATAATTCATATTGGGCAATTTTTCATCATAAATCACAATCCAGAATCATAGCTTATAAAGTGACTGCATCAGGAGTTTCTTCACCAGTTCTTTCCAATTATAGTAATTTGTTTAACTATTACACAGTTGGCGCTATGAAGGTTTCACCGGATGGCTCTAAATTGGTAGTACTCTCCGAAGCTGATGGTACAAATTATTTGCAAGCTGTAGTACTTTTTGATTTCAATCTACAATCTGGTCAAGCAACGAACCCCAAATTCATTGCCAAAAACAAATGTTATGGAAATTATGGGGCTGCATTTTCACCGGATAGCAAGAAACTCTTTACAACAGGAACATTGGATAAACAACAGAGTGCAGAATCTGCATTATTCCAATTCGATGTTTCATTCAATGATGAGGTATCAATTGCAGGTTCCATGTGGACTCTACCTTTAGGAACAAGAAAATTATTCGGTATGCAATTGGGACCGGATGGCAAAATCTATGTTGTAGCAGACAGGCCGAGCCAATTAGATGTAATCAATAAGCCAAATAAGTCTGGTAATGAAATTGGGTATACTCTAAATGTTCTAAATCAAAGTGGAAGAACTGTTTTGGGCTTGCCAACTCAAATTGAATATGGTCTTGGATTGAGCATTGACTCAGTATTGGCATGTCCTAGTTCAGGTATTAGAATAGGTGCTCCACCAATGACTGGCTATTCCTATGCTTGGTCACCAACAATAGGTTTGAGTAATGCTGCAATTGCAAATCCAATTGCAAAACCAAATGCTCCCACAACTTACACATTGTTCATTACCAATCCATTTGGATGTCAAACCAAGCAAACAATCCATGTGGGTTTACTTCCTCCTGTTAATCTTCAATATGAAGTTCCAAGTAGTATTTGTAAAGGTGGCAAAGTACAATTGAAAGCTTCAGGAGCTACTACCTATAAATGGATCCCATCCTATGGATTATCTTCAACAACAATTGCTAATCCAATTGCAAGCCCTGATTCAACGACACAATATTATCTCATAGCTTCAAATGGTATTTGTACAGATACAGTACCAATAAGAGTTGATGTTGTTCCCTTTCCTATTGCAGATGCTGGCAAAGATAAGACAACTTGTCCGGGTGGATCAGTAGAGATCGGTTTGAATCCCAAGAGTGGATATACCTATCTGTGGTCACCGGAACAATATGTTACTAATAAGTTCCTATCCAAGACAATTGCAAGTCCTCCCGGTCCAAATTTTAGGTACATTTTGAAAGTAACCAATGAGTTTGGTTGCATTGCATATGATACTGTAATAATCAATACAGAAAATAATTTAACAGCTTTGACATCACCTGATACAACTATTTGTCGAGGAGATAGAATACAGCTTCGCGCATCAGGTGGAAGTGTGTTTAGATGGTTCATGGGTCCGAATATATCCGATACAAATTCATCAACACCAATAGTTCAACCAGAAAATAATGCAACATATGGTGTCATCGTATCGAGTGGACAATGTATTGATACAGCATTTATTCGAGTGAATGTGGTACAAGGATTTGTTGCTAATGCCGGTATTGATAAATCAACTTGTCCCAAAGAGCCATTGCAACTTGGCTCTGCTCCTGAAAATGGCGCACGATATTCTTGGTCACCCAATACTTATCTGGACAATAGTCAAACAGCGATGCCTGTTTGCACGCCTACTGCATCCATAGAGTATGTGTTGACTGTGACTTCTATTGCGGGTTGCGTTTCATATGACACCGTAAAAGTAACCGTAGCTGATGAATTGAAAATCTCTTTGGTTGATGATACTGCAACTTGTCCCGGAACTCCTATTACTCTCAAACCGAAAGGTGCAATGACATATCGTTGGTCACCCGGAAATGGAATTGATGATATTAATTCATCTGAACCAACATTCTCACCAAGTACAACAACTACATATTATGTTGAAGCAAAAAATGGGAATTGCATTGGATATGATTCCGTGATCATTCGGGTTTTACCTTTACCCAATGTTGATGCAGGAAGTAATATTTCAATTTGTCCGGGAGATACAGCAATACTGAAACCTTCAGGTGCCATGACGTATCTTTGGACTGAAAAGACTTCAGGATTTACATCGAATCAAGCGGATATACAAGTCAGTCCTGGCAAAACAACAATGTATTTTGTAGAAGGAACAAATGGCGGATGTTCTGTTCAGGACAGCGTTTTGGTCATTGTAAAAGATATACCAATAATTTCAGTATCGGGTGATACTGTAACTTGCTTGGGTAATGAAATTACATTGTCAGCGAAAGGTGGAGACACATATGAATGGTCGGATCATCCGAGCATCATTTCAAAAAATGGCAATACATTATTGGCAAAACCACTGCAGAACACATACTATACATATCGTGGAAGTAAAGACGGTTGCTTCTCACCTATTGACAGCATTCTAGTTAATGTCAATGCTTCGCTACCAATCCTGAAAACCGCTGATACAATTACATGTAGGAATAATCCAATTACTGTTACTGTTTTTCCATCCACAGGAATAACTTTGAAAGGAGATTGTTCTTTGCTTTCCAGCAAGAATGATTCACTGATTATAATGCCAAATTCATCAGGATATATCATCATCAATGGACAAAGAGCAGGATGTGCATCTCTAGACTCATTTTATGTTGATGTCAAAGATGTCCCAATTGTCACTTTACCCAAGGATACAGTCATGTGTAGAGGCAATGCAATTGAAGTACAATCAAATGGAGCAAATACCTATTCTTGGTCGAGCAATAGTACCTATACTCAATTGAATGATAGTCTTATTCGCTTTGATTCTATTTCATCGGACATAATTGTAAAAGTTATTGGAAATAATGGATTTTGTGAATCTTCCGATGAAATGAGAATTTCAGTCATTGATCCCAATATTGCTGCATTCACTTTGCAATCAAATGGTTCAGTAAAACCTGGTGAAAGATTCTCCATGAAATTATCTATACCATCCGCTTATTCAAATGCTAAATTGGCAATTACTTATGATCCATTGGGAAGCATGATTGAACAGCATGTTACTTCCGGTATTACAGGTGCGTCTCATGTACAAACAGTTCCCGGCGAATATCAACTCATGCTTGATAATCCCGGAAATAAAACTGGTGAGATTTCACTTTCTGTCATGCCCTATCTCCCACCTGATGATAGAACTTTCAATACCTATGTCATTCAATGGCTAGATGGTGAGATCGATTGTACAACTCGAGATCTAAGAGGATGTGATGTCCCCTATGAGCAAACTTGTGCTTGGACAATTAGACCCATCACAAGAAAAGGTCAATATCAATTCATGGTGAAGAATAATACTATTCATATTCAGTCGGGATTGAATGAACAACTTCATTGCATTGTATCAACAATAGATGGAAGAATTCTTCTCAAGGAGCATTTTCAGTTACATTCAGGTGAAAATAGATATATAGCATTGCCTAATGATTTGATCTTTGGTACATATGCTATCACAATTCAAGGAACATTGTGGAAAGAAACAATCCTCTATCCGCATTATGGTGAAAATCAATAGATTTGTTCAGTAGATGATTCACCACAAGTTTCAAGCATGACACCTGATATCGCTAGACTCATTATGTTTTTAGGAATCCTTGCAATTATACAAGGTGGAATAGATTACTATATCTATAGAAAATATAAGAATTACCTTGATGTGCTTGAAAATGTTCAGCCATTCTGGAAAAAGACATATATCTATGTAGCAGTATGCATGTTCTTATTACTCATCGGAACCACAATTGAGAGATTATCTACAGGGAATAATCTTGCTACCGGACATGTATTTCAAATCATGATTGCCATTTGGTATGTACCTAAATATCCATTGACAATCTTTCTTCTGTTAAAAGATGGAATCGGTCTAGTCATTACACTCTTTAAAAAAATTAAGAGTAATTCAATAGTAACGGTTGATGATTCACCTTCTCTTGAAAGAAGAAAAGTACTACACACAATTGGTGTTTCAGCTTCTATATTGCCTTTCATTATAACAGCTCAAGGGGTATTACATACCATTTATGATATTGAAACAAAAGAGATTGAACTTGTTCTTCCTGGACTAAGTAGAAATCTAGATGGCATTCGCCTTCTACAGATTTCAGATATTCATACGGGTTCATACTTTGGAACCGGTTATTTACAAGAAGTAGTGCATATCATCAATAAGCAAAAAGCAGACATAATTGCCATAACCGGTGACTATGTGAATTTCGATCCAGATGAATTACAAATCTATCTTCCAATTCTTCGCCAACTTCATGCTCAAATTGGCATATATGGTTCTTTGGGTAATCATGATCATTATATGACCGGAATTAAGCATAAGCAATTGTGTACTATGATTCGCTCGACAGGAATTGATTTATTGATCAATAATGCTAGAACTCTACAAATCAATAATGCTGATTTGATTATTGCCGGTACTGACAATACAGGTTTCAATCAAAAGTTTGGAGATTTAACCCAAACATTTGACGGTGTTTCAAAAGAAGCCACATCAATTCTAATGGCTCATGATCCAACATATTGGAAAATGGAGATATTGGATTCGGGTTTGGCAGATCTAACGCTATCTGGACATACTCATGGAGGCCAAATTGGAATTGAATTTTTAGGCGAAGCATATAGTCCTGCACAATTTGTTTATGAACAATGGTCAGGATTGTATATGCAGCATGACAAGTATTTATATGTGAATCGTGGACTCGGTACAGTTGGTCCACCTATCAGAGTGGGTATTCCGCCTGAAATCACCGTTATAACTCTTAGGTCACCTATTGCCTGATAAATTAGAGTATGGTAATACGATAATGTGTATAAATATGGATGAACGAATTTACTCAAAGTGTGTAATTTGGAATCTGAATTCATTAAAGTTTATAAAAACATGAAAATGTTCAAATACTACATATACTTCATACTACTAACCATTTCCACACCCGGATTAAAGGCACAGTCCTATAGATTCTTACAAACAGAAATTTATGCAGTTCAAGCATCCGGTGGATTCATCAGTAATACATTTTCATCTGAATTTAAACAATTCGGTGGGACAGTTTCTTGTGATGAATTTACTTCCGGAACAGGTAATGGTTTCTCCTTTGGTATTCAAGGTGAATTTCCTTTATCTAATGTTCTCTCTCTAACCGGTGGTCTGGGTTACCGCGATAGAAGTGGATTACTTACAACTTCTTCTACATTTCCAATAAGAGATGATAATTCCACAAGTGGTTTTTCACAAGCAATCATGGAGAACACTATTGATGCAAGCATGCAATTCATAGAATTTCAAGCGGATATTCGATATAATATATTTGAAATTTATGGATTTGTTCTTCGTGGGATTGGAGGATTGAGACTTGGCATTCCGTCATCAGGTGAGTATAATCAGAAAACAAGAATAGTGAGTCCGGAATCCATTGGCTTTGTGGTTGGCAATCAAACATTCCAAGAAAGAACATTGGGTTCAGGTGCAATTACTACATATAATCCTTTGCAGATTGGTGGAGTGATAGGAATTGAACCAATGATACGAATTTCCCCATCTATGCATATTACCGCCTCAGCTTTGTATGATCTTCCGTTTTCTTCCACATTGAGTGATGCAACATTGAACATATCCGGCTTTAGAGGACAAATCGGACTGAGATATTCCATTAGAATGTTTGCTCCCAGTCCGAATACTCCATAATAACTTGCATTATATACCGGAAATTTCGCTACATCTTTCACCGCCGGCCATAGTCATAATCTCATCAACATAGTGATCTGCAATCAAAGCCACAGATTGTATGCTGGTGATGATTTCATTTTCATCGGCATTGATTCCCGCTATTGAATGCGCAAAACAAATTGTATCATCAAACATCAAAGAGAATGCACCAAAATGTAATTCAGCATTCTTTCTCATGAGAAATCTGAGTAAATCCTCATTGATATTTGCTCCTGTAACCAAAGTAGCCATGCATTCAATACAAGTATCATTGTCAGTAAAAGGTCTGATGATGATCATCACCCTGGAAGAGCCGGCATCAATTGAAAATGATTCATTGTCAAAACACACATGATCGGGATACTGAGTTTTCAGTACTGTTTCTACTTTATCTCTTGTCTTTTGTATGAGATCTTCGGGAGTATGCATGATTCCATTCCTTATTCTTGATGTGGTGGAAGTGCATCTTTTGATGCAGAAGGCAATTTGCCCATAGATGCCTTTAACTCGAGTAATTGTTGTTCAACTTGAGAAGATGAAGAGAGTTTCTTGAATTCATCATCGAGTGAAGTTGATTCACCTGCCAATTGTTCAAATGCTTCTGCTTGAGATTCTAGTGTTTCAATTTTTGACTCAAATTTGTCAAATTTTGAGAAAGCATCAGAACCTACTCCGCTGAATGTTTGGGCTATTTGCTTTTGTGCTTTAGCGGCTTGAGATCTGGCTATTAAAGTGCCTTGTCTAGCTCTTGCTTCATCAAGTTTATGTTTTAGCGCATCAAGTTGAGTACGTAATTTATTAGATGTAGATTTTGCAGTAAGATAAATCGGCTCTAGATCACTTATGTTCTTGTCCTGAATAGCTTTCTTCTCTAAAGCTGCTCTTGCCAAATCTTCCCTGCCAGCAGTTACTGCTTGTTGAGCTTTATGTAACCATTCGGCAGAATCACTCTTGGCTTTTTCAATCTTGCGTAGGAGTGATTTTTCATGGGCCATGGAATTTGCTATGGCTAATGTAGCTTTATTTACAGATTCTTCCATTTCAATGACCATTTGCTTGAGCATCTTTTCCGGATCTTCTGCTTTATCAAGTGCATCATTTACATTTGCTTTGAACACATCGGCTATTCGAGAGAATATTCCCATAACTAACTCCGGTTAAAAAGTGTGATTTTCATGATAATACATGCAAAAATAGCAGATAATTCCATGAATTGACCATATCAGAGAGTCGAACACGAATAACTTAGTAAATTTGCGTGTCAACTATCATACCTCATACTATGAATGTTCAATCCGAAGCCATAGAAGCTGTTGTGGAGCATTTTGCTTCCCTTCCATCGATTGGAAGAAAAACAGCACAAAGACTTGCCTTTTTTCTCTTAAGACAATCAGATGAATTCATACATTCATTTGCGACATCTTTGATACGAATGAAAGAATCTGTTCATTCATGTTCAGTATGCTTTACATATACCGAACATGATCCATGCCCGATTTGTTCTTCAGAAAGAAGAGATCGAACGGTCATTTGCGTGGTAGAACAACCAACGGATGTATTGATTATTGAAAGGATGAGTGAATTCAAGGGATTATATCATGTTTTGCATGGAAATATAAACCCGCTTGAGGGCATAAATCCGGATGATCTTAAAATTCGTGAATTGATTGCACGATTAGATTCTAATGTTAAGGAAATCATTTTGGCTCTTAATCCTACTGTCGAAGGTGAAGTCACAATGCAATATTTGGCCAGGATGATCAAGCCATTGGAAATCATTGTCAGTCGTCCTGCACGGGGCATTCCTATTGGTAGTGAATTAGAGTACACAGATGAAGCAACGCTATCAAAAGCTTTAGAATCAAGAATAACGATGTAAGTATGTTTCACCACCTTTCTATATTGTTGTTCTGTCTCATATGTTCAGGATGTTCTTTATTGGAACCAAGAACTCCTGAGAATCCTGAAAATGCTGTACAGTATGATCCTCCTTTTGATTATCAGACTGTACTTTTAAATCTGAAAAAATCTATTCAATTCAAAGATCCAACAGGATATGTTCGATGTTTCTCAGATTCTTTGAATGCTTCAAACCAATTTTTTGTATTTGAACCAAGCATTGAAGTACTCACCAGATATGGTGGTTTGTTTTCTCAATGGAACATCAATCAAGAAAGAGTCTATTTTCAAAATGTCATGTCTAAAATTCCGAAAGAAGTACAAACGGAATTACAATTAACAAATACCAATATTGATGGAATAACCCCGGATTCAGTCATTATTCAGTCTGATTATCGACTTATAGTCCCGCATGGAATGATTTCAATTTCAGGTGAAGCAAACGGTTCTTTGAGATTTGTCATAAAAAGACAAGTTGATGGACTTTGGAGCATACAGCGATGGTCTGACTTTCTGGGGAAACAAGATACAACAGGAATAACATGGAGCGCAATAAAAGCACAATTCAACAATTAAACAATATATGTTTTATTGTTTTGCAGCTGTTTATGTTTCACATAGTTGAAGCACAACAATTCTTCTATTGCAAAGAACGATTGCCCGACATAGTGAATAGTTATTCTCGTACATTGCTTCCTGTTCTTCATCCTTCAGGAACAAGATTGTATTTTGTCCGAAAAGAGCATCCGGATAATATCGGTGGTATTTCGGATCCGGATGATATATGGTATACCGATAGAATCAGCAATAATTATTGGACCTCACCTATTAATGCAGGGCCAACAATCAATACAAAACTTTCCAATGCTCTTTTCTCAATTACTTCAGATGGAAATTCAGCATTCATAGCAACAGTTAATGCACTTGGCAATTTATCTTTTCACATGGCAGATGTAAAGAAAGACACTTGGGATATCAAACCTGCTCTCACCATTAAAGATTTTGTCATGAGATCGCCTCAATATTTTGCAACAATGAATGCAGATCAAAATGTATTGATTCTAGCAATGAATCATTCAGAATCAATGGGAGATTTAGACTTATATGTTTCTTTTAAAGAGAGTGACAATGTATGGTCAAGTCCAGTGTGGATGGGTAAATCAATTAATACATCTTCACGAGAGGGTTCCCCATTTATAGCACAAGATAATAAAACACTGTATTACTACTCAAATGGACTGGGAGGTTATGGAGGAAGTGATCTCTTCTTATCAAGAAGATTGGATGATAGCTGGACCTCATGGAGTAAACCGGTCAATTTAGGCCCATATATAAACACATCCGGGAATGAGCGTTCTATCACATTAACTGCCCGAGGGGATACGGCATGCATCATTTCAACCGACACAATAAATGATCGTGAAGGGATGTACTTTGTGTGTCTTCAACCTGATATCAGGCCTGAAGATAAAAAAGTGGTAGCGCTTCCTCAAGTACAAAAACCATTTTCGAATACCACTCTCGAATTGTATTTTGAAAGCAATCAATGGAAATTGACTTCTGCTCATAGATCTCAGTTACAAGAGATTTGCGATCAAGTGAAAGATCGAAATAAGTTTGTCATCATTAAAGGATACACAGATGATGTTGGTACTGTTCAGTATAATAAAAAGCTCTCCATTAAAAGAGCTCAAAGCATTACTGATTACCTCAAAACATGTGGTCTACAATCTCATGATGTTTCAGGTGAAGGAATTCGTGAGATGAATGGAGATTCTTCCATTCAAGAAAGAAGAACAAAATCAAGAGCAGTGACTATTTATATGACTATTCAACAATGATTACCCAAATGAAGAATGTTCTCCGTAATTGAAGTGTTGTTTTTTTCTTCTAAAGAACAAAGCGTAGATTATAAAGCCTACTCCGCCTAACATCAAAATCACCAAGATTACGGATCCGAAGGAAAATGTTCCTGGATAGACTTCCTTTTGGCCATTTGTACCATCTACGACCACAGGTCTCGAATAGTAAAATGCCGGATGAAATGGCATATGCCAATACCAAGGAATCGAACCAAGTAGATATCCTGTCATGAAACCATCTCCCAATCCCCCATACGAATGAACCGCATAGTTTCTGTTTTTTCCATTTTGAGCAAGATTCATTGAAGTTGTTTTTCTTGGGATTCCATAACGAGTTCTATATTGTTGTCCATTGGCGAAACGACCTGTGGACATCGATCGAAAAGATCTTCCATTAGAGAATGTTCGTGGTGAACCAAAAGAATTTCTTCTGGATGAACCAAAAGACCGTGATCCGCCAAATGATCGAGTACCAAAAGAGCGGCCGCCTCTCCCACCAAAGCTACCTCGCGCTTCAGAAGTGAATGGCAATACTACGAAAGATAGCATGGTAATGATGAAAAGGATATATGCATGTTTCATGAACTTATTCATGGAATACCTCAGAAAATAGATTCGATACTTTCAGAACCATCAGGGTTCCTTAAGACGATTTCAGAAATAAATCGTGTTTCTGAATATGATTGATTTTTGGAAAAGATCTTTGTGAACACATTTTCTCTCTTTTGAACCGAATCAATCATGATATGCACCATGATTGACACTATGCCATCAATAAACTCATTATTCATGAATACTGATGTATTGTCGAGAGTTCCATCACTTTCAATTGCCATTGAGCGTAAATCCATCGCTTCATCTTCCGAGAAAGCGGCTTCTCTTCTTTGCAATTGCGATAGATCATCGGTAAACAACTGTTTTGTTAGTAAAGTACCTGAAGAGGAACTGAATGAAATTATTGCATTGAATATACCTTCTTCATCTATTGACAAAAGTAATTCCTTAATACCTGATATTTGTTCACCATTCAAATACACAGCTGTCTTTTCAATTCTACCATTACTTTCAATTGAGATGGTTCTCATGACGATTACAAATTAGAATGAGTAAATGCTATGTCTTTCTTTTGTACTGCTTCTGAAAGCATCTGCAGATATTGGGATCTCGATATGGTTTTTGCACCCAATGATAGAGTATGATCATTTATATACTGAGAATCCAGAAGCGTGAATCCTTGATGTATCAAATGATTGTATAAATGTACAAAAGCCAATTTTGAAGCATTTGATTGAAGACTGAACATGGATTCACCAAAGAAAGCAGATCCTATGGATACTCCATAGAGTCCACCAATGAGATTTTCTTCATGATATGTTTCAACAGAATGTGCAAATCCTTGATTATGTAATTCAGTGTAAGTCATTATTATGTCTTGACTTATCCATGTATCTTTTCGTTTGGCACATTGTTGAATTACATCTGAAAATGCAGAGTTAATTGTAAAAGACCATTCTGATTTCTTATAAGCTTTCTTGAGTGTGGTTTTTGGTCCATCCTCACTTAATGGAAATATTGCTCTTCTTATCGGTGAATGCCAATAAATCTCATTTGTTTCATCGTCTGCCATGGGAAACCAGCCGGTTTGATAAGCAAATAGCAAAAGAGAAGGCGTTAATGGTTGATTTTCAAGAAAATCCAATATGTTGATGGATGTCATCAAATCTTTTGAATTCGATATGATATTCTAAGATATGGAATATGCTTCTTCCGTGAGAAAACTTCTTGATCGGTCATGGGTAGATTCCACAGCTCAGCATTATATTCCTGAAGAGAGATTCCCGATACAGTATCATTCCAAGTAAGGTCGTATTCACCACAATACTCTGCATATTCCATGACAAATGCAGGGTGTTCACTCAGTAGAGCTAATTGATAATCTGCAACTTCAGGAACATCAGTCATGATTCTGAATTGTGCATCATGTTTTGATAATCGGATACATTCTTGAATCAGTTCTTCGGTGAATGCTCTTCTTTTATGATGTTTCTTTTTAACCCAAGGATCCGGGAAAAATGAGAAGAATTCATGTATGGAATCATTGGCAAGGAAATGCAATCCATTTGGTAAAGAATACCATAAAGCATGTGCATTTGTAATAGATTCACCATGTATGATATTATTAATCCATTCAGTCAATAAATGTCTGATTTCTATTCCCAGAATATTGGATTCAGGATTATTTACAGAATAATTCATCATGAATGATCCCCATCCACAACCAATATCCAATACCGAAGGAGGCATTCCATTGGTAAAAAAATCACTCCAATTGATTTGCTCGATCAATGGAGGATAATATCTGGGTATTGTACCCAATTTGTCCAAAGGGAAATACACATTCGCAGCATTGTGATGTCTGCTGCGTGGTTTGGGATACTTTTTTGTATCAATGATGAATTCAGTCATTCTTTGGTTCCGGCGCCAAGATTGAAGAAAGCGTGAAATCGGGTGAAATATTTCTCGTGGCTGAAAGAGCGATATACCCCCCATTGAGCCATAATTGAACTTGATCACTATAATGTGAGCTTAGTGGCTCTCCGGACACACCACCCGGTAATACGCAATAAAGCATGGAGTCTCGCATGTCGGAAATGACTCTGACTGATGCTCCCAAGGTTTGTTTGAATGGATCATTGAATGACCAAGATCCATTGTTTAAGGTAGTATTATTACCGCCATGCGGAAATGGACCATGGGTCACAATTGGTGATAATAATTTGCTTGAAGAAAACAGATGTTCCAATGTGATGGAATGTAACTTGCCATATTTCCAAGTCCGTATATCTGTATTTCCATAGTATGTCTCCCCTTTTTTGATTGCTCTCAAGAATGATCTGAATACTATCTCTGATCTGTCTTCCTTGATTTGTTTTGTCCTTACATCGTCAAACCAAGTATTCCATTTTCCTTCTGAATCATGCAATGTGTGCAGAATGATACGGGTAGGAACATTGGTTACAATATTATAGAGCTTTAATATCGGTGCAGTGAGTTGATCTTCAAAAACTGATCGATAATACTCTTCAATAAACAATGAAAATATCGAAGGTTCTATATCTTGATTTGTGATATAACATTTCCAGTTCTTCATTTTTTCTATTGCCTTTTTGGCATTCACAGGCATATACTTTTTCTTTTTAATCAATCCAGGCAATATTGAATCCATCACTTGTTGAGCATATGCCGAATACACATCCATTTGTAAAAATTGGGCATCGCGAACATCATATTCATCAAATTCTTTCAAGGTTTGTTGTAATCTATCTGCTCTGGATGAAGGTTCCCACAGAGCAGAATGATATACATTTGGATTAGACGTGAGCGGATTATTTGCTGTAATGATGAATCGTTTGGAATAATCATTTCCTTGGAATGATTGAGATGGTAAAATGGAAGAAGTATAAACACCCGTCCAAGAATAGCCTTTTTTCCAACCAGGTGAAGGAAGATTCGGATTATTTTTATCTCCTCTCTTGGCGATCATTCCTATTGTTGCAGAAGCAATGGTACCATTCGCATTTCCATAAACAAAATTCAATGCAGGTGCACACCATAGATCAAATCCTTTTTTGCAATCTGTCCAAGAAGTTGATTTCATGACTTTGTAAACACCGAGAATCTCATCAGACATCTGCATGCCTGTCCAAGAATATGTCAAACAATATCTATCAAATATGGATTTCACATTCTTGATATCCTTTATAGGTCCAGTTGGAGGCGCATCTGAAATAACGGCAGAGCGATCAGTATAGCGGATATCATAAATAAGTGGTTCACCATTTTTAATGATGATGGTATCTCTTTTATATTTGAATTTTACCCTTTCGCCGGATTCATTGAAATAGAAATTTGAATTCTTTTTATCGATTTTTTCTATGAAATAGTCAAAATCATCATTCATCATATTAGTGATACCCCAAGAACTCACTTCATTCCTACCCGAAACAATGAGAGGTAAACCAGGAATGGTTGCACCAATGGCATTAAAACCAGGGCTGGTTATATGTGCTTGATACCAACGGGCTGGTAATGATAACTTCAAATGAGGATCATTAGCCAAAATTACGGATGATATCTTTTCTTTTGGAGATGTTCGCATTACCCAAGCATTGCTACCTATGCCATCTCCAGAGAAGCCAAGATACTCCCTTGCAGTTAGAACCATGGAAGTTTGTACGGTAGAAAAACCTTCCATATTTCCTTGTGCAATTGAATTATCTACAGACTTAACCTCTTGACTTGAACCTCCATATTGATATACAGTTCCCGGAGTATTTTTCGGTATCATAGCTAGAGCAGGTTGAATCCCAAATTTATCAGCAATCTCACCGAATGCTAAATCTGTCCACATGCTCATATTCATTTCAATCGCCATTAATCTCATGATGATGAGACAATCTTCAGGTGTCCATGATTCAGGTTTATAACTCAATGCTCCAAATTCAAATGGCACTTTATCAGGATTCATCTCCAAAAAAAGGTTTACACCTTTGCTATAGGATTCAAGGATTTGTTTTGTTGTTTTACTCGAATTCTTGAATAATTTCCCTGCTATTTCCACAAGATTCATCACCCTCATGAATCTATCCGTTTGTAAAGCTTGCTCTCCGAAGATTTCTGCCAATCGTCCTCTACCAGCTCTTCGAGCTATATCCATTTGCCACAATCTGTCTTGAGCATGAACATATCCCATTGCCATGAATGCATCTTGTTCATTATTAGAAACGATATGTGGAATACTGAACTTGTTTCTGTAAATATGAACTGAATCCATGATTGACTCAGAGTGATGTATCTCACCTTTGTCAATGGAAGTTTTTGTTACCAAAGACAATGAGAAAATTCCCAAACCGATTCCACATATAATCAATGATATGAGAATCGGCATTCCATATTGAGAAAGTAAGCGTAATATTGGTAAGCGATTAAGCATGAATCTTCATTAAGAAGCATTATGTGATTGGACTATCTGGAGTAGTTGAGAGATATCTTCAAGTATATAATCAGCTTTTACATCTTGATTGCCAAATGAATCACCATATTGAGCAAAAGCTGTATGCATGCCAACATTCTTTGCACCGACCATGTCTCTTTCAACCCAATCACCAACCATGATTGCATGTTCAGGAGCAATGTCTAGCTTTTTCAAAGCTGTTTGAAATGGTACAGGACTTGGCTTTCTTTCACCGGTATCATCATATGTAACCACTGCATCAAAAGTATGATGATAATTGATGTGACACAGTCTGAGCCAAGCTTCTCTAGCAGGTGCATCTGATACAACACCAAGTTTTATATTTGACTTTACAAGCGACATCAAAGTTGCAGTCACATGGGGATATGGCTTCAAAGCTGCCTCTCTTGCTCTTCTATACGCAATGATGCCGGCTGATAAGATGCGATAATCTAGATATCCCAATTGTTGAGTGAGCAATTCATCGAACACTCTTTGATACTCAATTCCTTGTGCATCATATATTGTCTTGATATGTCCTTGCAACTGATTCATGGTCAAATTCAATCCTGCATCAATCATTGCATTGATTGCCGCATCAATTGCCTGATGTTTCATTGCCATGAAATCTACAAGTGTATTGTCCAAATCGAATATCACTGCTTTAATCATACATTTCTCAAGAAAGTTAATATCGATATTCAGTAAATTAAGTGACACTCATTTCGAGTATTCTTGGCTTAAAATTACATAATTGACCACAACTACTTGGCATAATAGGATAGAATTATGGTCTTGACCACGGCTTTAGAAGCTTTATCGCTTTTAACATCAAATTCCCGAGTTTTCATTCATAGCGTGGCTGCGGCTCCCCAGTCATTGATCGAAGCAATGATGCATTATTCAGATTCATTGCGAAATGTTGAGATTATTCAACTCCATACGGAAGGACCGGCACCATATTCAGAGCCAGGTATGGAGCAATCATTCAAAGTGAATGCTTTTTTTGTGGGGTCAAACATACGAGAAGCCGTGAATGCTGGAAGAGCTGAATATATGCCGATATTTCTGAGTGAAGTTCCGATGCTTTTTCGTCGTGGTTTAATGCCTGTTGATTGTGCATTGATCCAGGTTTCACCACCTGATGCACATGGATTTTGCTCTTTGGGAATTTCAGTTGATATTGCCAAAGCAGTATTAGAACACTCTACAACAATAATAGCTCAAATCAATGAGCATATGCCAAGAACACATGGGGATGGTTTTATTCATATTGACAATATAGATTATGGCGTGATACATAATCAAGATTTGCCTGAATATCATGGCCCAATTTTATCAGAAGTTCATACCGCCATTGGAAATCATGTAGCTACTCTCATTGAAGATGGAGCAACACTCCAAATGGGTATAGGAGCAATTCCTGATGCTGTTCTAAGTTCATTGTCCAATCATAAACATCTGGGAATTCATACAGAAATGTTTTCTGATGGCTTAATCCCACTTATTGAAAAAGGTGTGATCGATGGATCTATGAAAAGAGTACATCCAGGGAAGATTGTGACTGGATTTGTAATGGGCTCAAAGAAACTGTATGATTTTGTAGATGATAATCCCGCAATTGTTTTCCTTGATATCGCATATATCAATGATACAAATGTCATTCGTAGAAATCCAAAAGTTACAGCCATCAATAGTGCGATTGAAATAGATTTGACAGGACAAATCTGTGCTGATTCCATCGGTACATCCATTTATTCGGGTGTTGGAGGTCAAATGGATTTTATGAGAGGTGCATCGCTTTCAGATGGAGGGAAACCCATCATTGCTCTTCCTTCTGTCACCGCTTCCGGTGAAAGTAAAATAGTAGGCATGTTACAACCCGGAGCGGGTGTTGTTACAACAAGAGCTCATGCACATTATATTGTCACTGAATATGGAATAGCTGATATGTTTGGGAAAAACATAAAGCAAAGATGTAAGGCCCTCATTGATATAGCACATCCTGATCATAGAGAGCAATTAGAAAGAGATGAGAAGAAATTATAAAAGAAGTCTTGTATATGCCTTGTCAATCAATTCATTGATGATTTCCTGTTGTAATACCAATTGCGTTTGTGTTCCTTTGCAGAGGATGATTGCACCATGATTGACGGTGGATTCTATCTCACATATCAATACTCTACCATCGAAAGAGACTATCCTTGCATTGACCTCTACTACTTCTCCAAGAGCAGCCATTCCAGTATGTTTAAGGTTGATTCCGCCTCCTATGGCTTGATCGCCGGTATCAAACAATGGTTCTATGACTTTTCTTGCTGCCAATTCGGCATAATACACCATAGTTACGGTTGAGCAGACAGGATGTATCTCTGTTCCGTCCAATGTGGCAGTCATATCAGATTGTACTGTAAATGTCAAGGAATATTCTTTTCCGATGATATCCTTCTTCATGGAATGGACTCCATAATTGAGTATTTTTGCGTCGTAATTATGTAGATATACTATGAAAATATCATTTCATACATTAGGTTGTAAACTCAATTATTCAGAAACTTCTCAACTAAGAGATCAATATGAAAAATTGGGTCATGAAATCGTTCCTTTCGGCGATCTTACCGATGCAGTGATTATAAATACTTGTACGGTGACAGAGAATGCCGATACGGAATGCCGTAAAATCATTCGCAAAATACAGCAAAAATCTCCGAATGCATTCATTGGAGTTACAGGTTGCTATGCACAATTGAAATCCGAAGAAATATCGACAATACCCGGAGTTGATGCAGTCATTGGAACAGCTGATAAATTAAAAATAGATCAATTGATCACAGATTATTCAAAAAGGGAGACTCCAGAGCTATTTGTTCAATCAATTGATAATGCTGAGTTTGCTTTTTCACAGTCAGCAGATGAGGATGCTAGAACCAGAGCATTTTTGAAAATACAGGATGGCTGTGATTATAGTTGCAGCTTTTGCACAATTCCAATGGCAAGAGGAAAAAGCAGAAGCATTGACTTGAAAGATATTCCAGATAGAATCAAACGATTGGAAGAACAAGGTTATCATGAAATCATTCTCTCCGGAATCAATCTCGGTGATTATCATCATGATGAACATACATTTTACGATGTTTTGAAAATGATAGAAGCTTTAGAAACCAAATCTCGCTTTAGAATCGGCTCCATAGAACCAAATCTTGTATCAGATCATATTATTCAACTCATCACAAGTTCAAAGAAGATCGTACCGCATCTTCATATACCTCTTCAAAGTGGATCGCCATCGGTATTGAGAAGAATGAAAAGAAGATATAAAGCATCTGCATATCGAGATACTTTGCTTGCCTACAAACAATTGCTTCCCCATGCTTGTATAGGTGCTGATGTCATCGTTGGTTTTCCTGGTGAAACAGATGCTGAATTTGAGGAAACATTTACATTTATTGAATCACTTCCCTTTTCATATTTACATGTTTTCACTTATTCGGAAAGAGATAATACTCCAGCCGCTGATTATCCTGATGCAGTTCCAATGAGAATTCGAAAATTACGTAATGCTAGATTGAGAACTCTCTCTGAACACAAAAGACTGGAGTTTTATGCTTCAGAGATCGGCAAAGAGTATATCGTCATACCCGAATCTTATGATCCGGAAACTGGCCTTTGGAAAGGATGGACTGATAATTATATTCGATGTCAGTTCTCAGCCGATCAGCATATTGACCTTCAACCTTATCGCATAAAATTGCTTTCTATAGATGATAAGAATGGCCTAGTTAATAGTTCTTTGCTTGACATCCCTACAGTCAATCAAAGATATTTCCCTCTTTCTGTCATGTGAATTGCATCATGTCCAATCGCATCATTCATGTCTTGAAAGTCGAATATGATGGAACGAATTATTCGGGATGGCAAAGACAAAACAATGGTAACAGTGTGCAACAGGCAATTGAAGATGCACTCAAGAAATTAACAGGCCATGAGATTCATGTGCTGGGTTCCGGTAGAACTGATGCCGGAGTTCATGCTCGCGGTCAGATAGCACATTTCAAATCAACCAATGAGATTTTCTCTGTTCCGGATGATAAGATCATTCGTGCAATAAATAGTAGACTGCCAAAAGATATTCGCATAATTGGCCATTGCATACCACTTTGTGATTTCCATTGTACTCGAGATGCTGAGTATCGAGAATATTCCTATACAATTACTAGCATTGAGCATGTTTTCAATAGATATTTCTCTACCTATTATCCATATCCATTGGATGAGAAAAAACTGCTTAGTTCCGGAGATATGTTTATAGGCGAACATGATTTCACTTCTTTTTCAAAGCATAATCCTTCTACTATTTCTTATGTATGTAATGTTGCATTATGTGAATGGAAATGCACAGATACAGGAGATTACATCTTGCATATAGGCGCCAATAGATTCGTATATGCCATGGTTCGTTCATTGGTTGGAGCAATGTTGGAATATGCTCGAGGTTCAATGAAAAGAGAAGAAATCATGCATTTATTGAATGTACCTCAGAGGTATTCACAGATAAAGAGAGCTCCTGTTGCTGAACCACAAGGACTAGTTTTGGAAAAAGTGATATATCCTGATAAATTTGGAATCCGTTTCTAATGACTCAAGAATCTAGGCATTTAGAATTCATGAATCTTGCTATAGATCAAGCAAAGATTGCATATTCGCTAGGTGAAGTTCCAATTGGTGCAGTTATAGTGAAGAATGATGAAGTCATAGCATGTTCATATAATCAAACAGAACATCTTCAAAATCCGATAGGACATGCTGAATTATTGGTGATTGAATCAGCATCTAAAAAACTGAATACAAGAAGATTGTTAGACTGTACTTTATATGTTACACTGGAACCATGTGCTATGTGTGCAGGAGCTATTATTCTCTCGCGGATTCCAGTTATCTATTTTGCCTCAAATGATCCAAAAGCAGGCGCTGTTCATTCATTATATGAACTACTGAATGATAAACGATTGAATCATCAATGTGAAGTTCATCAAGGAATCATGGCTAAAGAATCTTCGGAACTATTGTCTACTTTTTTTAGCGATTTGAGAAAAGGAAGGATAATGAAGACAAAAGAATTAGGAAACAATAGTGAAACATGAAGAAAGACAATATGATCCCGCATTATATTTCATACCAACTCCTATTGGAAACTTGGAGGACATGACCCTTCGTGCATTGAGATTATTATCAGTATCTGAAATCATTGCTTGTGAAGACACTAGAGTAACGGGACAATTATTAAAGCAATACTCCATTATCCCACGAAAACTTCATTCTTGTCGCGAGCATAATGAAAAATCCATAAGTGAATTTCTTTGTAATGAAGTCAAAAAAGGTAAGAGAGTTTGTTATGTCTCAGATGCAGGAACTCCCGGTATTTCAGATCCAGGTATGATTCTCATTCAAACGGCTATCACAATGGAAGTTCCTTATCATGTCTTGCCGGGTGCAACAGCATTAATACCGGCACTTGTGCAAAGTGGTTTTTCAACTGATGATTGGTGTTTTCTTGGTTTTCCCCCTCATAAGAAAGGAAGAGATTCCTTTATCAATTCTTTACATGATAGAAAGAATGTCGTAATTCTTTACGAGAGTCCATATCGGATATTGGATTTGTTCAATTCATTTGAATCATCACAATCATTAAATGCAAGACAATTTTATGTGGTGAGAGAATTGACCAAGAAATTTGAACAATCGTTCAGAGGAAATCCTACTGAGATACTGCAATTGTTGACAGAACAGAATGCAAAAGGTGAATTTGTGATTGTGATAGATAAGGAGAGCATATAATGTTCATCACATTTGAAGGAATTGATGGCAGTGGTAAATCAACGCAGATTCAATTATTGAAGGAAATGCTTGAAAGACGAAATCATGTCGTGACAACGCTTCGTGAACCCGGTGGAAATATTCTTTCTGAACAGATCAGACAATTATTGTTGGATTCTAGAGAACAAGTAGATCCGCGATGCGAATTACTTCTCTTCACTGCGGCAAGAGCTCAATTAGTGAGTAGTGTCATCAGACCTGCATTGGAAGCAGGAAAAATTGTGATCTGTGATAGATATATTGATTCATCTGTAGCATATCAGGGATATGGCAGAGGACTATCCATTGAGTCCATTGAATCCATAAATGATTTTGCAACAGCGGGACTTATACCTGATATCACTTTTATTTTTGATTTATCAGTTGATGATGCGGCAAAAAGAGCAGGATTTAGATCAAATGATAATCAAACTAAACCTGATAGAATGGAAAGATCGGGTGATGCATTTTTCGAAAGAACAAAAGAAGGATATCTCGAAATTGCGAAGAAGTCGGATAGGAACATATTTATCATCAATGCAAATGACGCCATGAATGATATCCGCCAACAAGTAGAATCAATTGTAAACAGCTATTTGTGATATGTAATTACTTTTCACTTATTGTAAAATCATAAAGAGCGACCTTTAATTTCATGGATGCTTGTTGAGGATAATATTCCTCATATCCAGGCTTTGCATCTATGACTTCTATATTTGCCCAACATGATGCCGGTTTGTACTCAGTAATAAAAGCTGAGAATAATTCTTTCCCTTCTCTAGAAACTATGTAAGAATTGCCTTGTACAGGCATAGTGGATCTATCCGGGGATTCATGATGATGTTTCATTTTCGTTCTCGATCAATGTATGTAAAGCGTTCATGAAATATTGAGCAATATGATCATGCAAGATTATATGATGCATATTTCTTGTTGCAAATGTGTTTACGATAATTCTTTCATTCAATGATAATTCTGATGCCAATGCATATATCTTTTGAATGATATCATCATTTTGGGTAAAAATTGAAATATGTACTATTGAATTATCATCATCCGAATATAAATGAGCAAAATTTTTCATGTCCTGTGAATGTCTGATGATGATTGTTGGAACTACTTCATCATACTCATTGGAGATTCTAGTTTGTTCTCCCTCATCATCAAAAGCATTTGCTATTGATACAGGAATGGAATGTTTTAGTGGAAGATCTAACATCCAATGATGAAGTAATTTCAAACCATTATCTGCCAATTCTTGGGCTTGCAAATATGATAATCTTGGGATGGCGATTGTATTGACAATATGCTTCGGATCTGATGATCGAATTCCACAGACATCTGTCCAAATCGTAATTTCATCCGCCTTTAATGTACTACCCAATAATGCAGCGGTCAGATTTGAACTTTCATACCCCATGGTTGTAAGATCTCCATGTGAATTCTTACCGTAGAAACCTGCTATGATTATAAAATCATGGTGATCAAAAGCAGGTACAAGTGTTGTATGAACATGATGCGAAACCAATGCCTCTATCGGTTTGGCAGATCCATGTAGTTCATTGGTAATGATTATATCACCGGAATCAATCATTCCAATATTAACTTCATGTGATGATAATAATTCTTTGACAAAACAAGTTGCTAGTATTTCGCCTTGAGCAAGAATCATATCACTAATGCGAGGACTAATTTCTTTTGTTAAAGAAATTCCCTTCACAAGTCTTTGAAGTAGCATTGATGTTTTTTCGAGTAGCTTCAGAAATATTGACTTATTAGGCAACAATACATCTGAGAGCATTTGATGATACTGAATAATTGAATGTAATTCGATCATTGATGTATCATATGATTGATGAAGTGCGGAATTCATCATAGAATGTAATTTTCTTGTGATATCGGAAAAAGCAGAAATAACAATCACATGTTTGTCATCTTGTCTTTTTACAATATCTACCATCGCCTGAAAACCGGCTTCATGATGAAGAACTGAACCTCCAAATTTCATGACTTTCATAGTAAACTCATCTTATGATATTCACTTCAGGTTCAAGATCAATACCATATAATTCTTTGACTGAATTCTGAATCTTTGTTGATAATTCATAAACGTCATGTCCAAATGCATTGTCTGCATTGATAAGAACAAGTGCCTGTCTATCATGTACGCCTGCTCCATTACATCTAAAACCTTTCCAACCCGCTTTATCAATCAACCAACCAGCAGGAAGTTTAACTTCATGTTCATTTATTTGATATGAGGGCAAATCAAAGTACTTTTGCTTTAACTTTATGTATGTAGAATTCGGTATGATTGGATTTTTAAAAAAACTGCCCGCATTTCCGATGATTTTTGGATTTGGAAGCTTTTTATTTCTAATCTGAATTATTGCATTTGCAATATCCTTTGAATTCGGAGATCCAATTTCATGTTCACGTAGATACTCCTCAACATCCGGATACTTTGCCATTGGAGATTCAATCTTGTGTAAGCGGAAATCTACATGAGTAATCAAACATTGTTTCAATTCCAGATTTTTAAAGATACTATGTCTGTATTGAAACTTACACTCTTCATTTGTAAGCGTGATTCTCTTTCCGGAATCTAAATCAAAACAATGTACGGCAATAATTGCTTCTGCTACTTCCCTTCCATAAGCACCAATATTTTGTACAGGAGCTGCTCCAACATTTCCCGGTATAAGTACAAGATTTTCAAGTCCATATAATCCATTATCGAGCATTTCCATGACAAATTCATGCCAATTCTTACCGGCTTCAACTCTAACTGTGGAGGATTTGTCTGAATCTTCAAGCAGTGTGATGCTTGTACCTATATAACTAATGGCTTCATCAACTTCAGGATTGACAAATAAGTAATTCGTTCCACCACCTATGATCAAAGGATTTACTAATTGTACTGAAGAAAGTACATCAAAATCATTCTCATGTTCAATGAGTACATACTTTTTAACATTCACAGGAGTCTTGAAACCCGTGAACTGTGTGAGATCATGATTGTACAGTATGTTCATATATCATCTTTCTAATATCAAGGTTACCGGACCATCATTCTCTATATGAACTTTCATATCTGCACCAAATACTCCTGATTTGGCAAAAGGATATCGATCGTTCAAGCTTGAATTGAAATGTTCAAAGAGAACTTTTGCATTTGCAGGATCTTCAGCATGAACAAAACTCGGTCTCAAACCTCTGTCATTTTGAGCACATAATGTGAAATTTGGTATGATGAGCAATTCGCCGGATATATCCATTAAAGATAGATTCATCTTACCATGTTCATCAGGAAAAATGCGGAGTCCTAACAATTTATCAATGAGCCATTCATTTTTGCTAGTGTCATCACCTTGACAATATCCAATAAGAACATTCATGCCCCGATGAATCGAGGCATGAATAGTATCATCGATGCTTACCGATGATGAATGAACTCTTTGAACAATGGCTTTCATGAACCTTGTGAATAATCATAGAAACCTTTACCGGATTTGCGTCCGAGATGACCGGCAGCAACCATCTTGCGCAATAGAGGACATGCACGATACTTACTATCACCCAAGCCATCATGTAATACTTCCATGATTGAAAGACATACATCAAGACCGATAAAATCAGCCAATGTAAGTGGTCCCATAGGATGCGCCATTCCCAATTTCATGACTGTATCAATATCTTCAGCACTTGCAATGCCTTCCATCAAACAATACACCGCTTCATTGATCATTGGCATCAAGATGCGATTTGATATGAAGCCGGGATAATCTTGTACGGTTACAGGTACTTTACTCAATTGCTTAGCAAGATCAAAGATGATTTGATATGTTTCATCGGAAGTTGCAAAACCTCTTACGATCTCGCATAATTTCATGACTGGTACAGGATTGAAAAAGTGCATTCCGATGAATTTATCTGGACGATTGGTCGCTGCACCCAATTCAGTTATGGAAATCGAAGAAGTATTCGAAGCAAAAATACATTCGGGCTTTGCAGTTGATTGTGCTTGTTGAAACAATGCAATCTTGACATTCTTTTGTTCAGTTGCCGCTTCAATGATGAGGTCTGCATTGGTAGCTGATTGTGTCAAATCAGTTGATGCAATAATTCTTCCGAGAATAGCTTGCTTATCATCATTTGAAATAATCTCTTTCTTCACCTGGCGATCAAGATTTCCGGTAATAGTTGCAATGCCTTTTGAAAGAGATGCTTCACTTATATCAACAAGTGAGACTGAATGACCATGTTGAGCGCATACATGAGCAATTCCATTGCCCATTGTTCCTGCTCCGATTACTACGATATTCATAACTTATCCTTAAATAAATATTGATTATTCATATTCATAAAATCCGGCACCGGATTTTCTGCCATATCTACCCGCATTCACGATATCTTGTTGCATGAGTGATGGAGTAAATCTTGGTTCATTGAAATATTGAGCGGCGACAGATTTTGTAACTTCTAAATTGACATCATTCCCGATAAGATCCATCAATTCAAATGGTCCCATTTTGAAACCGAGTGATTTCATCAGAGTATCTATTTGTTTTGGATTGGAAGCATTTTCGGTGGCAATACGCATTGCTTCATTGTAGTAATTTCGGGCAACGCGATTTACGATAAATCCGGGTACGTCCTTTGCTATAACCGGTACTTTTTTAATCGAGCGACAAAACTCCAATGCAGTATTTAATACTTCATCTTTCGTAATGGGAGTTCTGATGATCTCAACCAATTTCATGATATGCGCAGGATTGAAAAAGTGCAAACCAATAAAATGAGAAGGATACTTTCTGTTTTTCGAAAGAATGTTCACTGACAATGAAGATGTATTTGTTGCCAATATTGCTTCTTCTCTTAAGCCAGATTCTTCGATAGATGCAAAAAGTGCTTCTTTGATTTCAATTGATTCAATGATTGCTTCAATGATAATATCAGCATGTGACACTTGTTCGCTTAATTCACCAGTACATACACACTGCTTGGAATAATTATCATATTGTTCATTATTTATGCTTCCTTTATCAAGTGATTTCTTCAATTGTGCATCAATGAAAGATTTCGCTTGATTGAGGGCTTCTTGATTTTTATCAAACAGTATGGCTGAATGTCCGGACAAAATGGAAACAAGGGCAATACCCCTTCCCATTGTACCGGAACCACAAATCATGATTTTCATATATTACTCTTGTTTTTGTACATGCATCTGATGTCTTAGTCTGACCAGGCCTTCAGTGATTGTACTGAATGATATTCCCAGATCTGTATGTGCTTTCAAATTGATCAATCCACTTATCAGTGGTCTTTGTGCCGGTTGATGTAGGTCTTTTGTCTTTGTTGGTATAAACAAGGATTGATCCAAATGAAAAATCTTTGCTATCTCCAATGCAAATTCTAGTCGATTACATTGTGTATTTCCACCAATATGATAAATCCCACATCTCTTTTTTTCAATGATTCTCTTCACAGCCAAAGCTAAATCATCGGTCAATGTTGGATTTGAATATTGATCATCGACTATATTCATTTGTTTGCCTGCGTCTGCGGTATGTAAAACCCACTTGACAAAATCCTGTTGATTATCATTTGTCAAACCATAGACAACATTTGTTCGTATCACCGTATTCTTTGCATGTGATTTCAAAACGGCATTTTCACCTGCCAATTTGGATTTGCCATAATAAGAAATTGGTCTAGGTTGATCATGTTCCGAGTATGGGCCTTTAAGGCCATCAAATACATAATCTGTTGAAAAATGGATGAGATGAGCTTCAATTATCAATGCAATTCTAGATAATTGCTCGGCAAATACTGCATTAGCAGCCCATGCTTCCTGTTTTTTTTCTTCGCATGCATCAACATTGGTCATTGCAGCAGTATTGATTATATAATCAGGTCTTACGGAAAGAAACTCTTCTTTCCAAGACTTTAGCTCTGGATATGGTATTGCTTTATACTGAATTCTTTCTGTGGAAACTTGATTTAGAGTCATGGAATATACATGTAATTTCCATGTTGTTTCTTTGATAAGCAAGTCTATGATTGCGGATGCAATCTTACTATTACCACCTATGATTGCTATATTCAAGTCAAACTCCATTTTCATGTTCATACATAAATGCATGAAGTTCGGAAAGAATCAAATCATATGGATATGTTATTTTTCGCATCATTTCATGTCCTTTTATACAAAGAACATTATAACCAGCATTTTCCATAATTGATGCATCATCAGTAAATATAGCATCGCCAATCGATTGTATTGTTGTAGCATAAACTTTTGTGTCAACAATCTGGGGTGTCTGAGCCAACATGAATTGCTTACGATCACATGTTTTCTCAACTATATCATCAGACACTTTTTTCAATGTATCAGAAACATCCAATGCAGGAATGACACAAACATGATCTGCGCTTGCTTTCATTAACTCTCGTATTACCGCTTTGGGAATGAATGGCCTGGCTGCATCATGAATAATAACTTTATCGGATTTCATAGCTGAGGCTGTATGCATTGCATTTCTGATTGAATCTTTTCTCTCTATACCACCTTCCACAAATTCAATGGATGACAATGGAAGATATTGCTTGCAAATATTTTGTAATTCAATCACTCTTTCCGGATCACAAGCAATGATAAGCGATAAGACATGATCTCCACATGTGATTAATCCATCTATCAATGAGCGAATGGCATATTCGATGATCATGATATCATTAATCCTAAGGAATTGCTTTGGAATATCATTTCCAAAACGTGATCCTTTGCCGGCAGCAGGGATAATACAAGCAATATTCATGATAAACTCGATGTATATGAAAAAGGCAGACCTAGCGCCTGCCCTTTCGGATATATCTTAATTGTCAACGACTTATTTATCTGCCTCTCCCATAACGGGATCTACGGAACCTATAATAGCAACAATATCAGAAACCATTGAACCTTCGGACATATATTTTAATCCTTGAAGATTTGAAGATGAAGGAGAGCGAATTTTCAATTTCCAAGGATGACCTGTGCCATCAGAAACAATAAAGAAGCCTAATTCACCTTTTGGACCCTCAATCGCTGTATATGTTTCACCTACAGGCGGCATTGCACCGAAATTAATCAGCATGAAATCATTGATCAATTCTTCCATTTTGGTGTAGATGTGAGCTTTTTGAGGGAGCACATGTTTGGGATCATCGGCCAAAACAGGGCCTTTAGGCAATTTGTCTAGTACTTGATGAATGATTTTGACAGATTCTTTCATTTCTTGTACGCGGACAATATATCTAGCCCAAGTGTCGCAATCATTATGAGTGATGACATCAAAATCCAATTGATCATACACCCAATACGGCATATCACGACGAAGATCATGGTTAATTCCCGATCCACGCAAACATGGACCTGTCAAACCAAGTTGAATTGCTTTGTCTGCAGGCATATAACCGACACCGGCCAATCGTTCGATAAAAATTCGATTACGATTGACAAGCCCTTCGGATTCTTTCAAACGATCGGGGAATTGATTCACCCAATCACGAATCATTTTCAATACTTCCGGAGATATATCATTTGCAATACCACCAATTCTTGAAAAACTGGTCGTAAATCGAGCGCCACAAATTAGCTCAAAGATATCATAGAGTTTTTCTCTTTCGGTGAATGTCCAAAGGAATAAAGTCAAGGCTCCAACATCCATACAAGTGGCTCCCATAGCCATGAGATGAGAACTAATTCTTGCCATTTCCGTCAAGAGAACACGAATCCATTGTGCTCTTTCAGGAGCTTCAATTCCAATCGCTCTTTCAATTGCATAAGCAATTCCCATATTGTTTGACATGGGAGACATATAATCCAATCGATCAGTATGAGGAATGAATTCATGATATGTCATTGCTTCGGCCAATTTCTCATATCCACGATGAAGATAGCCAAGCTCCGGAACACACTTGACGATGGTTTCACCATCAAGACGCAATAGTACGCGCAATACACCATGTGTGGCAGGATGCTGAGGCCCCATATTCAAAACCATTTCATTATCCAATGGATCTTCGAACATCACTGTGGTGTCCTTGTCCATCAATTCCTTCATGATCTTGTTTTGTCGAACTGTATGTACTCTTTCAAGCGTCGAAGTTGCGGTTAATGGTATCATGGCGATACTTTGTTGATTCGTGAATAATATTGTCGTAAAAATACCAAAATTCCTTAGTGTGACCAAATAACTAACATGGCGTTTTCTTATGATTACGGTCAATGGTCAATGCCATGCCATATTGGCTTCCATGTTTGAGCGGAATTCAAGAATTCTTCCTTTCTATTGGCAATAATTACGGTTATACATAATGTCAATTCAGTATTTTTGGGTTCCCAAATTCTAATACTATCATGAAACAGTTTCTCCCTTTCATAATCAGCTTACTATTCCCGACCTACTTGATTGCTGGTTCGGGTGAGCAAAGAATGATTACCGATGTAGGTAATATTCGCTTGTCTATCAGCAGTTTTGGCACTATTGGTACCGGTTTTGCCGGCTGGCCTCGTATTCCATCTTGTGAATATCCTCGTGGAAGTGGCATTGAACATATGTTCTTGGGAGGTTTATGGGTTGGAGGGATCAAAGATATTGGTGGAAATAGGGTCACGGCTGTTTCAACAGCTGCGATTGATGTATCATCTGTATTGAATGTTTCTCAAGGTTTTGAATTCACAAATATCGATAGCAATTATCTCATTCAGAGTTCATCTCTTCCAAATGATTTGTTTTATACTCCCAAGGCAATCAGTCACAGGGATTACGTAACAGTCTTCACGGATACCAACCTATTTGTGCCTGAATTGAATCAAAAGATCCCCGGACATGATTATCCTTTGGGAATTGAAGTCAAATTTCAATCATATGCATGGAATTATCCTTTTGCAGATTATTTCGTGCTTTTGACATATTCCGTAAAAAACGTTTCTAATGCACCTATTGACAGTGCATATATTGGTTTTTGGACGGATTTGGTTATACGAAATACAACGATAAGAGCTCCTCGTGGTGGTGATTTTTATCGTGCAGGTGGAAATGCATTGATTGATTCAATGCGAATGATGTATGAATGGGATATTTCCGGTGATAATGGTTTAGCAGACAATTATGCGGGCATTCGACTGCTTGGTACAGATCCAATACAAAAGAACACGCATTATAATGTGTGGGCATTTCAAGATACTAGAGGTGATGAATGGTTGCAATCACCACAGAACGATGTTGAAAAATATCGTCGATTAACTTCTACATTTTTGAATCAAGTCACAATGGCTGATGCTGATAAATTAATTTCAAAAGCAGGAAATCGTTCTCAATTATTATCAGTAGGACCGTTTTCAAGAATTAATCCGGGAGATTCAGTGAATGTTACATTCGCTGTCATTTGTGCAAAAAAGCCAGGAAGTCCGGAAAGAAATGATGATGAAACGAGATCTATCTTCATCAATAATGCTGGTTGGGCCCAAAGAGCATATAATGGAACTGATGTGAATGGTAATAATATTCTTGACACAAATGAGATCGATCTCAAAGGCGATGGCTCAATTGTACGATATATACTTCCCTCGCCTCCTCCATCTCCCAAAATTCGCATTGAAGTAAAAGATAGACAAGCTATTCTTTATTGGTCTGACAATGCAGAGAATGCAAAAGATCTATTGACCAATAAAAAGAATTTTGAGGGGTATAGAATATACAGAACCAATCCTGAAGATTTTTCACAATCAACAAATGATTGGACAATGTTGGCTTCATATGATAAACCTAAAAATGCATTGTTCTTCGATAATGGATTTGATGAAATTCGCATTAAGGATGAACAAGGAAATCCTAGCACTACATTTTTCGACGGTGACACAGTAGCCTATCATTATATGTATCCTATGAATGACTTGCTCAATGGATGGCAATATACAATCACGCTTACTGCCTTCAGTGATGGTGATGCAGAAGCAGGTTTACCTTCTCTCGAGTCCAGTCTATTGGCGAATGAAAAAACAATCATTCCGGGAACAACCACCAATCAAGCTGATACTGCGACTGAAATTGGTATTTTCCCAAATCCATATTCAGTTTCAGCTTCTTGGGATGCAAAAGCAAATATGGAAAGAGGTAGAAAATTGTATTTCTATAATCTTCCACAAAAAGCAACGATTTCAATCTATACTCTTTCCGGAGACAAAGTACGAACTCTGTTTCATGAAAAAGGAAGTTCGCATGGACAAAACATAGATTGGTTTTTACAGACCGGCAATGTCAGTACATCAGACATACAATTCGCCGGCGGCATACATGCCTGGGATTTGATATCAGACAAAGATCAAGCCTTGGCTTCAGGAATGTATGTAGTTCAAGTGAAAGATGAAAGTAATGGTTCGGTTAAAACAGGCAAATTTCTCATCATTAAATAATTAAGGTTTGTTATGAAACATGTCTTACTAGTTTGTTCAATTCTGGCCTTGATGTCAATAAATGCTCAAGCGCAGAATTATCCCAAGAAGACCATCATGGAGATCATGAATATACCTGCTGATTCACTCTCAGCAGGTTCATTGAATTCTCCCGCTGTTGGTGATACAGTAATTGTTCGTGGAGTGGTTTCCATTCCACCTGTTGTGAATTTCCCTGATGATACAAGAAAAATTATGATTGCCGGCAATCGCAATTATGCAATTTATCTCCAAGATCAAAATGCTGTTGAGTTTGCCGGAATGCCAATTTTATGTGATACTTCCAATATAGCTTCAAATTTTGTTCGATTGAAAAAAGGACAATTGATTGAAGTTGCAATTAGAGTCACTGCATTCCCAAATAACAATAAATTAGGTACAACTCAAGGCGAAGTTCTTTCAACCGGAATAGTTGAATTCTTAGACGATGAAATAGCACTTCCCACACCTCCTGCTGTTTTGGTTTCAAACTTTAATTCCGGCAAGGTGACTGCAGCTACTTATAATGTTACTACCGGTGGTAAATATGTAGGAATGAAAGTTGAATTTTCAAATTTGATCGTATCAAGTTTAGTAAAAGGCACGAATCAAAGAAGTACCATTATTCTATCTGATGCCGATGGAAATGAGATCTATCTAAGAGATCAATCAAATCATTATAGAACTGATGCAGTACAACTTGGAACATATACCGCACCGACTGAAGGTACAAAGATCAAAAAGATCCGTGGCTATATCTCAACAAATAATATTGCCGGCCAACCTGTTCCTTTCATGATTTCACCTGGCATGCCCGAGGATCTTGAATTGGACATGGGTTCTGCACCACCTGTCATAACAAGCATTCGTTCTACAAGAGCAAAAGCATTTCCGGCCTCTAGCGAAACAGTTCCTATTGCAATTGGCATTAAACAAGGTGCTTTACCCGTAACTTCCGTTAAAGCCTATTATTCTTTTAATGGGTCTGCACTTGATTCAGCAAATGCCCAAAAGGTAAATGATACATTGTGGACAGCAACAATTCCCACATTTGCCGCTATTCAAAATGGAACTGCTTTGGCCAAATGGTTTGTAAGAGTCAATGATGAGTCTGGTCTTTCCCTTAAATCACCTTTGGGAGATACTACCGGCTATTATTATCGTATTCTTGATCGCGCTCCAAAGATTGCAGATATTAGAGAAAAACTTCAAGCAAATGGTGGATCAGTCTATGAAGGATATTCCATTTCTATCACAGGAACTGTTACAGCTTCTGCAACTGATATTCCCAATGAAGCAGTAAATGCACCAAGAGTATATGTACAAGATGCAGTTTCACCTTATTCAGGTCTATTTGTTCGCACTACATCTCCATCAAGCGTAGTTCGTGCTTTTCCAAGAGGAGCCAAAGTTAAGGTTACCGGTATCATTCGTGAAAACTTCGGTGTAACATCTATTGATTCAGTCAATGCGCAAGAAACACAACTTATTTCAACAGATGGTGATGCATTTGCTCCTGTCCTAGTTTCAACCACAGACTTTGCCAGAAAATCACAAGGAACAAATTCTGCTGAACAATGGGAAAGTATGCTTGTCACTTTGCAGAATGTCATTGTAACTGATTCAAATGCAGATGGAGCTTCCAATTTTGGTGAATTCAATGTTGTGGATGCAAGTTTATACAATGCAGCAACCGAATCTCTTTCCAAAATGCGCGTTGAAACTGATGATGGATCATCAACATATGGTTCTTCATCATCAGCTGGAAAAACTGTTCTAGCACGTGGCACCGGAATGAAAAATCTTACCGGCATCATGTTTTTCTCATTCGGTAATTATAAACTTGTTCCAAGAACAAATGCAGATATTGCATTGGGTGCAGTATCAATTGAAGAAGATGTTATTTCTGAACAGTTTGACATTACACCACATCCGGTTCGCACGACAGCACAAATACAATGTGAGATTAATACTGTACATCAACCAATTCTAAAAATCATGAATCTCTCTGGTCAGGAATTGCATACTATTGAAACAATCTTACTCAATGGTACAATGCATTCAGCAATCATTCCATCAGGTTTACCTGCCGGAATGTATATGTTCAAAATGATTGGTGATGCAGAAATCAAGACCGGTACATTTATCGTTCAACCATGATAAAATGTAAGGGATACTTCGGTATCCCTTTCCTTTATGAATACAAAAAAGTCACATATAGCCTTTGGATTTCTCACTCCGTGGATTGTTAAACTCGGGGTGTTTTGGATATATCCCTTATTCTATGCTTTATATATGAGTTTTACTCGCTATAGGGCATTGGGAAATACATCAGAATTCATTGGTTTTGATAATTATACTTCGATAGGCATTGATCCTTTGTTTTGGAAAGCACTTTCAAATACAATCATCTATGCATTCGGAGCTGTTCCTCTTTCAACTGCTTGTGCATTGATTCTAGCCATTCTTCTTCATTCGAAAATGGCAAGATATCCCGGTTTCTATCGTGCAGGATTATTTCTACCTTCTGTGACTTCAATCATCGTGATAACACTCATATTCACGAACCTCTATGCGAAGGATGGATATATCAATGCTCTTGCAGGAATGATTGGATTGCCACAAAGCGATAAGGGCTTCCTCTTAGAAACTTCAACGGCTCTTCTCTCAGTCATGCTCATGGATGTTTGGCTTTCTACCGGTTATTTCATGATGTTATTCTTGGCTGGTTTGCAGTCAATTCCAAAAGATATTTATGAATCTGCCCAATTGCAAGGCGCGAATGCCTGGCAAATGTTCTATCGCATTACCCTTCCATTGATGAAACCAACACTCTTATTTGTGATGGTGATTTCAACCATTAAGTCATTGCAGATATTCGTAGAGATGTATACAATGACAAAGGGTGGACCTTTGAATTCAACGATAACTGTCGTTTATCTCATATTCTCAAATGCATTTGAAAAAACAGATGCAATGGGATATGGTGCCGCATTGGCTTATGTATTATTTGCAATCATAGGATTGCTATCTTTCATTCAAATGAAATTATTGGGAAATAAAGAATAATGTCCATGAATACTCTTGAAGATCGCATTAATCATGCTCGTTCCACATCTCATGGAATTCTTCTTCCGCGATATCAATCTTTTCATGATTTATTTCTTGATCACTATACTAAGCAATCAAGAGAAAAGACATTTCTCCATTACTATGTCGGTCAAGAGAAAACATCAATGTTTACATATCATGAATTCATTGATGTCATTAGAAAAACATCTGCCTATTATGTTTCAATTGGTTTACAAAAAGGAGATAGAATTGCAGTTGCTGCACATAATCATCCTGATACAATCATTCAATATTGTGCCGCATGGTATCTTGGACTGAGTGTTGTCCCTCTTAATATGGGTGAAGATGATCAGAGATTAACATTCATCATTCGTGATTCAGGTTGTAAACTATTGCTCTGTCGTTCGGAATATCTCTTTAGAATTGCCCCCCTCGTAGATCCAAATCAAGTCTTGATTCAAGAAGTTGATACTGACAATGATGGACATCAACTCTATGCACATATCATAGATTCTTTCGAACCACTTGCATTTTCACCAAAGCATCTCATGCTCGATCATGAAGCATTGATTGTGTATACCAGTGGTACAACAGGAATTCCTAAAGCAGTTGTTCTTGATCAACAAAACCTGATGATTGATGCAGACTGCATTGCAAAATGGAATAATGTTCAAGAACATACCACAATGATGTGTATATTACCAATTCATCATGTGAATGGTATTGTGGTAACTCATGTTACACCTTTGATGGTTGGTGCATCAATTGTGCTGAATCGTAAATTTTCAACAGAGAATTTCTTTCCTATAATTGATACAGAAAAAGTTTCCGTTGTTTCAGTAGTGCCAACGCTTTTATCATATCTCTTAAAATATTATCAGGACAAAAAGTTCGTGAAACCTGATAACCTCTCACATATTATATGCGGAGCCGGACCACTAACCTGTGAGCTTGTACAATCTTTTGAAGATCGTTTTTATATCAAAGTTCTTCATGGATATGGTTTGAGTGAAACCACTTGTTATTCTTGTTTCCTTCCACTCGAACTTTCGGATACTCTTCATAAAACAATGCTTGTTTCATATGGCTTTCCCAGCATAGGAACACCGATTCCATCGAATGAAATGTCTATTCATGATATGTCCGGTAATTCACTCCCTGAATTATCAAGGGGTGAAATTGTCATTCGTGGTTCTAATGTTATGAAAGAATATTTACATAATGATAAAGCAAATGAAGAGACTTTTAAATATGGTTGGTTCAGATCCGGAGATGAAGGTTTTTGGATGAAAGGTCCAAATGATCAACCTTATTTCTTTATCACGGGTAGACTTAAAGAATTGATCATCAGAGGTGGCGTGAATCTTGCGCCATTGGAAATCGACGAAGTACTAAGTAGAGCGCCGGGAGTTAGAGCCGGAATCTGCGTTGGATTTGAACATGATGTTTATGGAGAGGAAGTCGGCGCACTTGTCATTCCGGAACATGAAAATGTGACCCCTGAAGACATCTTGTCATATTGTCGTGAACATCTTCCTTTTTCAAAGTCACCCAAATGCATAATATTCACGGAAGAATTACCAATTACTTCCACAGGAAAATATCAGAGAAATAAAGTAAGGCATTTGTTTTCTGAATATAAATCAATCTAGTTCACGGTTTGAAATGCTTTCTAATACTGTCTTGATTCTTCCCATGTTCTTTTCTTGCTGAATCAATTGTATGTTGAAAGTATTGCAGCCTTCTTTCCCTATTCTCCATTTTCTTCTTCAATCTTTCACATGATTGCAAGAGGAATACAGCAAACAAGCTAATTACTACGAGTTTAAATCTTTTATACTTCATTGTTTAAGTAATATTGTTGATACTACAAAAACAGGAACTCTTTTTTTGTTTCCTTCCATGATTGGTTTTTCTTCGCCTGCTTGTTCTGCATACATTACCGATGTTTCACCATCAATGATTTCTTCTCTCAGCTTTCCCTCTACTTTCATTATTGTATGAAGATTTACGGTATCCATGAATATTGTAGGACTTTCGAATGTACATCGTAATGAGGTTTGATCCTGCTTCATCACAAACCAACATCCTTCTGTCTTGCATACATTATATATCTTGCCTGAAACTTGAACAGTAGAGTTCAAAAGTTTTTTGCCTAGTAATTCCTTTACCGTTAATGGCTCACCCATATATACCGGTTCTTTTCCGAGATAAGTCTTTTCTTCTGAACATGAATATATTCCAAATGCCAAGATGATAAGCATGATGAATTTCATCGTACAACTCCTTTATACAAGAATGCTATACCAAATGTCAATTCTTGATATGATGCTTCACTATACATTTCTGTATTCCTCATAAGAGTAAGAAACTCTTCACGACAAGGAAACTGTGAGGCAGTTCTTGGCAAATATTGGTATGCTTCTTTATTTCCGGTGAGCAAACCACCTATAAATGGAATGATATGTCGGGAATACCAATCATATATAACACCCATGAAGCCTTTTGGTTGACCAAATTCCAGAATCATCACCTTCCCTCCAGGTCTTACAACTCTTGCCATTTCTTTTAAAGCAATGGAAGGGTCATCAACATTCCTGATACCAAATGAAATACTCGAAATATCAAATGTATGATCAGGATATGGGAGATTCATTGCATCTGCAACTTCAAAATCCACAGGTAATTTTCTTGCCTCAGATTTTGCTGGTGCTGTTTCCATCATTTCAGGACAAAAGTCCGTACCAATCACCTGGCCTGCAGGACCAACTGTTTTCTTGAATTCAAGAGCAAGATCGCCTGTTCCTGTTGCACAGTCCAAAACCGCCATTCCAGCTTTTGCACCTGAGACTTGCACTGTCTTTTTGCGCCAAATATGATGAATGCCGAGTGATAATACTGAATTAGTTCGATCATAAGCCGGTGCTATAGATGCGAACATTTGTTGAACTTGTTTGCTCATGATATATTAATCAAAAAATGACCAATTGAGTGATAACCTGATGATATTGTCTTGTATTGGATAACCAGAGACATCCATCAACTTTGCTGATAAAAGATTCATGACCGATGCTCTAATGCGAGCATTTCCAAGTATTGCAGATACATGTACATCTAACCCATTCCATGAAACATCATTCATTGATTGCATCGAATCATGTGCAAAAGTACTGATATATGGAATAAATCTCATTGTTGTGGAATGCTCAATCATTCTTGCAGTACAACCAAATGTAACAGTACTTGCACCAAAGATTAATGAATACTCTGCTTGTATACGCGCTTGGATTCTTGGTGTAGGTCTATATATATCACTGTTCTGAGTATATTGAACACTCGCATCAATGAGAAATGGTCCACTATTCCAGCGATTGCGAACATGTACACCGAATGAAGACATGTCTGGTTCAGACATCGGTTGTAATGAAGAAAATCTAGGTAGTCCTTGCGATGTATCATATACAATTGACTGTAGATGTGGATTCTGAATCATGCGGTAAAATGGTTGAAAGCTCATTGAAAAGGAATCTACTGCATAATTAAGAGATGCAAACATCAATTGATGCTGTTCCAAAGTACCAAGCATAAACAATGACCTTTGCATGATTGAAGGTACAATTGAAGTCTGAGAAATATCAAATTTCATTGAAACAGATGGAGCAAGTTGAGTAGTAAATGAAATGCCTGGATTTATATAATTACCACCGGTTGAATGAACCATTCGGATACCAAATCTCAAAACATTATCAGGTGTCAAATCATACTTTGCATATGAATATGCATGGAGCATATAGTCACTATCTTTAAATCGATTGAATAAAGTATAGTTTCCATAATTGAATCCAATTTCATTCATGAATGAAAAACCCGGAAACACATCAGGGATTTCATGCCTGATATGCATACCAAATCGAGTTGACGGAGAGAATTCTAGTCGCGTACTATCACGAATGATATATGGATTTATACCCCGTGTTTCAAGAAGCTCATTTTGGTAGAATGCATTGAAAAGTAATACATCATTAGTGTTTACCAAAGTATGGGCAGTCATATTGAACTGTACATGATGAGAATATCTTCGCTGAAAATAATTATCATACATAACATTTGCATTAATTGGATTTTGATATTCACCAATCACTCCTCCATTATGATATGAACCATGATTCCCAAACAGCCATTGCATTGAATAATGAATTTTATTCGTTGGCGCATAACGAATACCCAATCTTGTATTCCACGATTCACTTCCGGCATTTTGAAGCATTCCACCTGAAGAAAGTCTTCTGAAACTTCCATGAATATTCAAATTGGTGTCGATATTCTGCGTGAGCAAACCTTCTGTACCGATCAGATCATATCCACCTTGAATATACCAAAGCTTTGAAAATGGCTTAGATGTGGAATACATGTTTTCTTGAAGGTATATATATGGACCTGCACTCCCCCCAATGATTGCTGCATCTGATCCAATATACATTTGAGCTTTATGAACTGCTTCAGGATGAATTGAATATAAATTTCCTGCATTTGACAGATGATCATTCAAAGAAATTCCATTCAATGATACATTGAGATGATGCGCAAATGAGTTAAAAACACTGATAGTTGAATACGTAAGTGGGTCACCCAATTGTTGTAAAACACTACCTCGCAATGAGCCAACCAATTCACCAAGTCCTTGATAATTATGATGATGGAATTGATATTTCGTTATTGAATCATGAGGATTTGATAGAATGGGAGCATGAACATGCTCATACATAGAATGTTGAATTGAATCCTTTGCTCGATTGGAATCAACAGTTTGTGCATAGGATTGCACCGAAGAAATCATTACACAAAAGATGAGAAGACATGTTTTCACAACAATGCACTGATTGAGGATAAACCTAGTGGCTCAATGGCTAGAAATCCTTCACCATATTCAGATTGGATCATAGAACCAAAATAACGCGCTCTTGCATGAACAGCATCCATGAAGCCGGAACCCGATATAAATGTTTCAGGACCTTCCATGTGTTTACCGGGAACAAAGACCTGACTTTCATAACATTGAACTGCTTGGATCTTTGCCTGAAAAGTATGTGAGACATCAATGATGAAATCAGGTTCTTGATGATAGGCTTGTATATAGGAGAATATGGTATTTGGACGCCAAGGATTGGTTGAAGTACCCTCGTGAAACAATGTCTTTTTATGCAAACCGGCCATGAAATATGCATTTCTTACAATCTCATGCATTCCTTCATGATCTGGATGTCTCTCGAACCTTGGAGGAAAAATAACCATCTTAGGTTTGATTAATCGAATATATGTGGCAACGATATCGCAATATTCTCTAGTAGGATGAAGATTTCCGTCTTCAAATCCTAGATTAATTCTCTGCTGATTACCGAGTACTATATCTGCAGCTGCTGCTTCTCTTTTTCTTTGTTCGATATCTCCACGAGAACCCAATTCACCTTTTGTGGCATCTATGAGCGTCACGGAAAATCCTTTTAGTGTCAAATCTTTGATCGTTCCACCACAACCAAGTTCAGCATCATCTGGATGAGCGGCAAATACAATGATGTCTGCAGGAAGAATGTCCATGATTACAGTTTAGTAAAACGAGCAATAACAAAACGAACGGCAAGATAACCAACACCCACTATGAGAACGATTCCCGTAATTACGGAGGTGAGAGTTCCCATCGTAGCACTACCTGTTGATTCGGCAATGAACAAAGACGCCTCTTGACTGATTACAATAGCAGAGATTGTGTATAAAAACACACCTATTGCAATTAAAAGCAAATAAATGATTGTCATGTCAATTTTGATTAATTGGAAGAAATATGACCTGCGAATTTACTAAGATGTTCCTTAACATGGTTCATATACCATTGTGGAGTGGAAGTGGCACCTGTAATTCCAATGGAATTCATGCCATTGAACCAATCTGATTGAATTTCCGATATATCTTCAATGAAATATGTTCTGGGATTAACTTCTTTACAAACATCATAAAGAACTTTACCATTGGAACTTGCTTTACCGGCTACAAATAAGATGCAGTCATGGTCAGAGGCGTACTTTCTTAACATATCTTCACGGCCTGATACCTGACCGCAAATTGTGTCTTTTGCATGAAATTCAGTGGCAATACCTTCCATTGTATCTACAATCAGGTCTTTGATCTGGGCTTGTAGTGCTTCTTTTATCAAGACAAAAGTTGGGCGATCCATGGTTGTCTGAGAGAAAAGCACTGTCTTTGAATCAAGATTGACACTTGATAACGCATCTTCAACGGTTAAAACAACAATACATTGATCATTGCAAACACCACGAACACCAAGCACTTCTGCATGATCTTTCTTTCCGAAAATCACTATTTGGTATCCTTGATCATAAAATTTGCGGACTCTTTCCTGAAGTTTAGTAACAACAGGACAAGTAGCATCAATGATTTCAATACCCAATTCGAGAGCTTTTCTATATGTTTCCGGCGGTTCCCCATGTGCGCGAATCAATACTTTGGGTAATTTTCCCAGTGTTTTTGCTTCTTCTGCAATTCTCGGAAAATCTTCAGCAGATATAGTCTCTAGTCCTTTACTTTCAAGCCTTTGTATCTCTTTGGGATTATGAATGATATGTCCCAATACATAGACTTTGTCAAATTGCTCAAGGGATTCTTCGGCTATGACCACTGTTCGTACCACGCCCCAACAAAATCCTGAGTGATTATCTATTGTTATGTTCATTTCGATACCAATTCAATTGTTGTGAATACTATTGGCTAATTCGATGATTTTCTGTGCTTGATCTTCAATCGTGAGATTTGAAGTATCCAAGAGTATGGCATCATCGGCTTGTCTCAAAGGATCAATCTCACGGCTTGAATCATATTCATCTCTTTGTTTCATCATTACCATTAAATCTTCCACTTTGGGAAGTGGAAACATTGATTGAATTTTCATTTCCTGCCATCTACGTACTGCTCTTTCTCGAATATCAGCCACCATAAAGATTTTCAAGTGAGCTTTTGGAAATACAGCTGTTCCAATATCACGACCATCCATGACAACACTTTGTGCATTTCCAATGTTCCTTTGCATTTCGACCATCTTTTCTCGAACAGTTTTTATTGAGCTTATATAGCTCACATTGTCAGTAACCTCACGGCCACGAATTTCTTTTGAAACATCGATTCCATTGAGGAATGTCTGTTGTTCATTCGTTTGTGCATTTATTCCAAGAGATATTGAAGGAAGATTTTTGATGAATTCATCAATATTTGGTTTTTCTTGTGTAAGCCAAGATAATGTAACTGCTCTATACATCGCACCTGTATCCACATAGATGAATCCAAGTTTCTTTGCGACAAGTCTAGCTGTTGTAGATTTTCCGGATCCTGCTGGACCGTCAATTGCAATGATCATATGTGATTGCATTTCATTCACGAGTAATTCTTTCAATGGCTTTTTGATAATCTTCAATGGTATCTATGCCAAAACCATCATAATTCAACTCAATGCAAGTATATGAGTGGCCTTGCTCTAATAATCTCAACTGTTCCAACTTTTCTGTTATTTCAAGTCTGCTTGGAGAAGTGTTGACAAATGCCTGCAAACTAGATTCAGTATATGAATACACTCCAATATGCTTCATGAAATCATGATGCTGAATCCATTCATCTTTTGGAATATCACGCAAGAATGGTATTGGTGATCGAGAAAAATAGAGTGCTCGATTATGTTGTCCAAGTACAATTTTCACACATGATGGTGAAAATAATTCTTCCATATTATCAATCTTTGTCATGGCTGTCATGACATCGCATTCCGTAATTGAATGAGATTGTACCAATATTGCAATGTGTTCGCTATTCAAGAATGGTTCATCAGCTTGTACATTGACTATATAATCGGCTCTTATTCCCGATTGTTGATATGCCTCATATATTCTATCCGTACCGGATTGATGGCCTTTTCTTGTCATAATAACATCATCACAAAATGCAGCACAGTGTTCAAACATTTGATGATCATCAACAGCAATCAATACTTTGGTGAATACATTTGCTCTCACACAATTTCTATAGACATGTTCAACTATGGAAAAATCACCCAAGGACATGAGTAATTTTTCAGGCAATCTCGTTGATTGTAATCGTGCCGGTATGATGCAAATGGCATTCATCTATCTATCCGGGTATCATGAATCGTTGTAATGTGGAAAGTATATGTAATGATGTATCTCTTGAATCGCAAGGAATATGTAAGAACACTTTATTGTCCTGGTTGATCAGAGAACCATATTCACCAGTTGCTACTGCGTCAAGAATACCCGGGAATATCGTATAATAAAACGCCGAGTTATTGTCAGGTGGAAATTCAATTGCCAGAACATTGTTTTTAAAGACAAGTCTACTAAAACCAAATGATAAGGCGATGACGCGTAATCGTATTGCAAAAATAAGGTTTTCTGCCACTTCAGGTAATGGACCATATCTATCAATGATCTCAGAAATAATTTTTAATAATTCCGATTCACTTCGAACATTATATAATCTCCTATAATATTCGAATCTTTCGCCATCATGAGAGATATATCCGGCTGGTATCAAGGCATCGCTAGATATGTCAATAGCGATGTCCAAATTCACTTTTTTGATCTTTTTATCGCTTACATATTCCTTGAAGAGGTCTGAGAATTCATCTTCTTTCAATTCAGAAACTGCTTCCTCAAGAATTGATTGATATAATTCAAGTCCCATATCAGCAATAAAACCGCTTTGTTCAGCACCAAGTAAATTCCCTGCGCCTCTGATTTCAAGATCACGCATTGCCAGGTGAAAACCACTGCCAAGTTCGGTAAACTCCTCCAATGCCTGTAATCTTCTTACTGCTTGTGGGGTAATTGTCTGTATCGGAGGTATGATCAAATGACAATATGCCTGTGTATTTGATCTACCAACTCTACCTCGTAATTGATATAATTCAGCCAAACCGAAATTATCAGAATGATTGATGATGATGGTATTTGCATTTGGAATATCTAGTCCGGACTCAACAATTTTTGTGCTGAGGAGACAATCTATTTTTTTCTCCAAAAAAGCTTCCATGACTTTTTCAAGCTGATCAGATTCCATTTGACCATGAGCTTTTGCACATCGAATGGATGGAAAAATATTTAGGAGTTTCTGATGAATGGCATCCAAATCCTTGATATTATCATTTACCACATAGATTTGCCCACCACGCCCGATTTCTCTGGAGATTGATTCATGCAAAAGTGTATCATCCCACTCATGAATGACTGTATTGACTGGAAGTCTATTTCTTGGAGGAGTTTCAATGACACTTAAATCTCTGGCTCCCATCAATGAAAAATTGAGCGTTCTTGGGATTGGAGTGGCTGTCAAAGTCAAAGTGTCAACAGAAATTCTGAGATTTCTGAGTTTTTCTTTTGCTCCAACACCAAAACGCTGTTCTTCATCAATGATGAGCAATCCCAAATCCTTGAATTGTATGTCTTTGCTCAATATTCTATGCGTTCCAATCAAAATGTCAATTTTCCCGGAAGTTATGTCATCTACAATGTTCTTCTGATCAGATTGTTGACGGAATCTACTTATTACTTCCACTTTTACATGAAAATGTTGATGTGCAAGAATTGTTGTGGGTACAAGAACAGCAACTTGCTTACCAGCTTGAACTGCTTTGAAAGCAGCTCTGATTGCAACTTCAGTCTTTCCGAATCCAACATCGCCGCAAACAAGACGGTCCATTGGTATTGTGCTTTCCATATCTTTTTTTACATCTTCAGTTGCTTTTGCTTGATCTACTGTATCTTCATACATGAAGGATGCTTCAAATTCTTTCTGCCAATGCGTATCGATCGGAAACTGAAAGCCAGGCTCAGACTTACGCATAGCATACAGTTTTATCAGCTCTCGAGCTATGTCCTTTATACGCTTCTTGGTTTTCTGCTTCTTCTTCTCCCATTCACTCGAACCCAATCTACTGAGTGTAGGTTTTGAAGCCTCTTGTGCTGAATACTTTTGAATCTTGTGAATATTATTCAGGTGAACAAAAAGAACATCAGTTCCATGATAAAGCAATCTCACACATTCTTGTTGTTGCTGATTGATTGTAATCGTGACAAGTCCATCATATTGTCCAATTCCTTTGTCAACATGAACTACATAATCTCCAATATGCATTTGTTGCAAGTCTTTGAGTGATATTCCGGAAAAGCGCTTTACATTACCAGATTTTTGGAAATGTTTTCTCTCAAATAATTGATGTTCAGTTATGACTGCAAATCGTAATTCATGACATATGAATCCGGTTGACAATGTCGAATCAATCCATTTGATGTTTCGTAATACTTCTTCTTCCGAAATCTTTTCAGGGATTAAGTCTTCTACTACTTCATCTTGTTCAAGGGATAATAAAAACAAGTCTTTAAATCGTTGAATATGTGCCTGGCCATCTGCACAGAGAAATACGGTATAGCCATCGACAATGGATTCAATAACGGATTTTGCACACATTTGAACAGATGCAGAGTAATTTGGTTGTTCTTTGGATGAAAGCTCTGAATACAAACCATTTTTCTCAGAAAAAACAACTCTTTTATATTTCTGAATCTGTTTTGCATGTTCACTTGCGATTGATTGCAGAATAACTTCATCATCAAAGAACATTAGTACTGATTGATGTTCTATGTGATCAAAAATAGTTGAAGTAAATTGTTCATCTTTTTCATGATATAATACACCAATAAAATCATATGACTCTAACTCTTTGATGCTTCTTTGTGATTGTGGTTCATATTCTCTGAGTGATTCAATTTCATCACCCCAAAACTCAATTCGAATTGGTACATCATGTCCCAAAGGAAAAATATCTACGATTCCACCTCGAATGGATATTTCTCCTTGTTGTGAAACATAATCTTTTCTTTCAAATCCTTGAAACATCAAAGAATTCGTGAAATGCTTGAATGGAACTGATTTCCCTCTTTGAATTGAAATGCTATGCTCTTCCAAAGTTTTTGGAGCAGGATATTGCAATGCGAGTAAATGTACGGGAAGAATTAATATTCCAGATTCACTTTTATTGAATGCGAGTAATGTATCTACTGTTCTTAATACTTCTGGATCAATATCTTCATGAAGAAGATGAAGATGATGTTCAGGCAATGCCAATAAGTGTAGCTTATCTTCATCTATCATCGAAGATAAATCAAAATATAATTCTGATGCTTTTTCAGGAGTGGAAGTGAAGCAAATGAACTTATTCTGTAACTGTCCTCTAAGCAAAGATATGAGAACATGTTTAAATGCTGAACTAGTCTCGGTCAATAAGAAAGAAGTTGAAACATCATGGGACTCAACATCTGATATCAATTGTTGAATAAGTTTTTTCTTTGTGAGATGATTCAGGAGTGGATGTTTTTTCATGCTATACAATAGACATACCCCCACCATTGCTCATGGAGGGGGTGATGTGATATCTTGTTTAATTTATTTTTTGATTTCAGAAATGAATGTCTCTATAGCATTGGTTATACCGGATACGAACCCGGCCGCTTGCATTACAGGTTTTTCAATCTTTGCTTGCAATTTGGCTTCCAAATCATTCACTCTATCAGCAATTTGTTTGATGGAATCCAATGTTCCCTCGACAGTCGTCATTTGCTTTTGCAGAGATTTCATCGTTGTGGATGTATCCTGTAATGTTGTTTCCAATTGAGTAAATACCGGTTTTGAATCTTCCTCAATTCTTTGTACTGTTTGTGAGAGATTAGAAAATATTCTCATGATATCCTGTACTGCTTTTTGAGCTTTGAGGATAAACATCACACAAACAATTGCGAGTATGGTTAAACTCAATAAAGCAAAGACAATCAGGATATTTGTAATTTGTTCCATTATTAACCATTTGAGCGTGATTGTACATTGCTTATTTCTTGTTTGAATGCTTCTACTCCGGCAGCTGCAGCATCTTTGAACTTATGAAGTCCATCTGTAACACTTCCTGATGCATTTTGAGCTTTGCTTTTTGCATCGCGGAGCATTTGTTCAGCATTCTGCAATAAATCATCAGCCTTTTCACGTGCATTGCGGACAACGGCATCTGCTTGCATTCTCCCATCATTGGGAATATGAGAAGATTCATGTTCTTGTCCACCAAAGAGATTCTGTCCTTTTTCGAGTAAATCCTTTGATCTGTACGATAATTCATCACGCAATTCCCTTCCGGGCTTTGGCGCAAATAATAAAGCCGTGATAGCACCTACTGCACCACCTACCAATGCACCAAGGAGAAATCCTTTTGCATAGGAATTGACTACTTCACTGTCTTCTTTCATATCTTCTCTCCGTATTAATTACCATTGTTCAGGTAAGATAATTGACATGCCTTTGGCTTTCAATATCATGTCACAACATTCTCTCACAGCTCCATGTCCACCCGGATATGCACTGATGTAATGGACATTTTCTTTTATAATGTCATGTGCATCTGATGGGGACATGGAAAATCCAACAGATTGCAAACATGCAAGATCATTCACATCATCACCGATATATGCAATATGATCCAAACTCAATGAATATCGCTCGCACAGTAACGAAAGTGAAGCCATTTTGTTGCGAGATCCTTGAATAACAGTATCAATTTTCAGTGTACTTGCTCTCTCTTGCACAATTTTTGTTTCTTCGCTTGTGATGATTGCAGTTTTTAAACCTGCTTTGTGAAGAAGTACAATTCCCATGCCATCTCTAACATCAAATCGTTTGAATGAGATACCCTGTTCGGTGTAATACATGCCGCCATCAGTCATTGTACCATCAACATCAAATACAATTAACTCAATTTGGCGTAGATTTTCCATGATAGAAGTCATAAGCCGAGAGAAATTCAATAAATTGCTTAGAATTATGGCTAAAATTACACAATAACAATGAAGAATACCACAGCTTACACAATCTTGATCTTGATCATAACATTTTTCCTTAGTAATGGTTGCACGAAAGAGACCCTAGAACAAGAAAGTGTTTCAAATGAATCAGCCAAGCAATATGAAGGAATCTTGATTTCTCCCGATTCTGTTTTCAAGCATATTGAATCTCAATTATCCTTTGGACCAAGAAATCCCGGTTCAAAAGGTCATGCCGAAACCATGAAATATTTACTCAATTATTTCTCAAATACGGCAGATACAGCTTTTTTACAGCGATTTTCAAGCACAGTCTATGGAAAAACATATGACATGGCCAATATCATAGCTTCTTTCTCACCTGAAAAGAGTGATCGTATTCTGCTTTGTGCTCATTGGGATACTCGTCCATTCGCTGATGAAGATAAAAATCAATTACAGAGGACAAATCCGATATTAGGGGCAAATGATGGTGCAAGTGGGGTTGCCGTTCTCATGGAAATTGCAAATATTTTATCTAAACAAAAGGCTGATGTTGGTATTGATCTCATTCTATTTGATGGCGAAGACCTAGGAATCTCAGGAGATTTGGATGGCTTTTTCCAAGGCTCACGATATTTGGCAGTACATTATCCTCTTCCAAAACCTCGATATGGAATTTTACTGGATTTGGTCGGAGACAAACAAGCTGAATTTCGATATGAACCAATTTCCAGACAGGCACATACAGTTCTCGTTGATGGAATATGGAATATCGCAAAGAAAAGAGGCTCCCCGTATTTCATTCATGAGATAGGTAATTCTGTAAGTGATGATCATGTGATTTTGAATCAACATGGAATCAAGACTATCAATATTATTGATGTGAATCTTGTGGGAAATATTGATCCCAATCCGCGTCGACAATATTGGCACACTTCTCAAGATACAATTGATAATATATCTTCTCAAACTCTTGCCGATATAGGCAATGTGCTTTTAGACTTTCTCTTCACGAGTTCTCAAGACATTTTTTGATATGAAATCAGAATTTATTGCCATTCATTTTTTTGTTCCTGAAGAATACCAAGACATTCTCATCGGACTTCTTTCCAATATGGATTTTTCCGGCATAGAACAATCACAGGATATGATGACGATCATATTCAATACCTCTGATTATCATGATGATTTCGATAGATTTATCTTGGAAACAGCAAAGAACCATGATATTGAATGTACAATACTTAAGAAAGAAATCATTCAAGATCAAAATTGGAATAAAGAATGGGAAAATTCACTTGAGCCGATCATTGTGAATGACACCATTGCTATTACCCCTGAATGGAAAATAGATGAAGTTCATCATCCATTAACCATCATTATTAATCCTCAAATGGCTTTCGGAACAGGATATCATCCCACTACCCGAATGGTTTGCAAAGAATTGCAAGAATGGGTTCAACCAAATTCTTCATGGATGGATGCAGGTTGTGGTTCAGGTGTTCTCGGCATACTTGCTTCAAAATTGGGAGCAAAAGACATTTTTGCATTCGACAATGATGAATGGAGTGTTGAAAATGCGAAAGATAATGCTGTTCTAAATTCAATTGATAATATGCATGTTGAACAAGCAGATATTTTTACATTGGATCTATCCCCTGTTGATGGTATCGCGGCGAATATGTATCGGAATATCATACTCCCTAATATGACTAAATTCCACGCAGCATTAAATGAAAGCAAAGGAATTATGATTGTTTCAGGCATTCTTGCAATTGATGCGGATGAAATAGTGCAATCTGCTCTCAAACATGGATTCGAGCATCTTAAAACGCTCAAAGAACAAGATTGGGTAGCAATTACTTTTAGAGCTGTATAATGAAATATTATGCCGGAATCGATATCGGAACCAATACGCTTTTACTCCTTATTCTTTCAAAAGATCAAGATGGCAATATCAGCATCATCAAAGATGAACATAGAATAGCAAGACTTGGAGAAGGAATAAACAAAAGCGGAAACATTTCAGACAAAGCAATTCAAAGAGCAATCACCATTCTTGAAGAATATGCGATACTTATATCGCAATACACCAATATTTCCGTGAGAGCAATTGCAACAAGTGCTATGCGAGATGCTCAAAACAAAGTTGATGTACAAACAATACTCGAACAAACTTTGGGGTATCCAATTGAAATAATTTCAGGAATAGAAGAAGCTTCCCTTACTTTTCTTGGAAGCCGAGAAGATCACGATAAACCGGTAATAATCGATATTGGCGGAGGGAGCACTGAGATTATTCAAATGATTGACAATAATGAACATTGCATTAGTATTGACATAGGTGCCGTACGCCTTACTGATGCATTCATGAAGCAATTACCCATTTCAGATAATGAACTTGAACAAGCCATACTATATGTCAAGAATTTGTTGAATGACATTTTCATTCCGGTCAATTCAACAATTATTGCAACTGCAGGAACTCCAACAACATTGGCAGCAATAGACCTTGAGATTCATGATCTTTCTTCTCATCTTATTCATGGCCATGTATTGTCAGTTGAGAGAATTTCCCAAATGAGTAATGAATTACTGCATTCAGATTTAGAGTCAATACTTTCTATTCCCGGCGTTCATCCGCAAAGAGCAGACATTTTACCGGCAGGCGCGCTCATTTTGTCACTTATTCTTGAAAATGTTCAAGCCAAATCTTGTATAGTGAGTAAAAAAGGACTTCGCTATGGAATTGTCCAATCAATTATGAATGATTCTCTTTCCTTTTGATAAATAGTCCTTCTCCTTGTGCTGTGATATTCCCCTCTCTATCAATCAATTCAGCCATTAATGTAAATTTTCTTCCCTGTTCGGATAATAAGCGTCCCTTCAGATACAACTCCTGTTCGATAAATGTTGGTTTTTTGAATCTCACATTTAATTGACCTGTGGGTGCTTTGACATTCATACCAGAAAGTACTTTTCCCATTGTTTCATCCAATAAAAGACTTACCATGCCACCATGCATAATATTGAGAGAACCCATGAGGGATTTGGGAGGTGTAAACCAAGATTCAACTGATTGAGTAATAGGATCATAAACAAAAGTCATGTGCAAACCTTGATTATTCAGCTCACCACACCCAAAACATTGATTGTCTGATCTTGGATGTAAAAAAACCGTATCATTTTTTTCAAGTGGTTCAATAACTCTGGAATGGAAATCATCTAAATATATGTAATGTGGTCCCCATGGCTGAATATTATCTCGTAACTCAACTAATAATCTTGCTGATATTCTTCCCCATTCACCCATAGAAGAACGATGATACAGATTACCATCTTTGGAATATCTCAGATCTCTGATAGAAAATGGAAATGATATCTTATTTGTCATACATATGCGATCGCCGTCAATATATTTCCAAACAATCGGAGTATCTTCCTTGTGAAGATAGATTTCTTCATTTCCGATACGAGCATAAAAACTTGCTTCTGGAAAACTCCCCGTACGATTATAGTCCATATTTTTGTAAATCAATTCAATAAGTGTTGTATCATCAATAATGATTCCTTCATGAGAGATGATGCCTTGACTATTGATGTAATAATGATATAGAGCCATAAATTTCACACGGTTAATCTAAATGATAGCAGTTTCTCAATGCACCATGCAATTTAATGGAATTCCACTTTTTGATGGAATTACATTTACAGTTGGTGACCAAGACAAAATCGGTCTAGTTGGTAAAAATGGAGCCGGAAAATCCACATTACTCAATGTATTGTATGGAGATATTAAACCTGAATCCGGAGTTATAACGACTTCGAAACAGCATACAATCGGTTTTTTAAAACAACAATTACACGCAGATTATACAGGAACAGTGAAAGAAGAGTGTAGATCAGCATTTGATGCAGTATTACATATTGAAGATGAACTTGAATCTTTACAAGTCACAATTACAGAATACACTGATTATGATAATCCCGAGTATAGTGAATTATGCGAAAGAATGTCCGATTTATATGCCCAACTCGAGATATTGGGTGGAAATACAATCGAAGCAAGTATTGAAAAAATTCTTCTGGGTTTAGGTTTCACTCATGAATCAATGCATAAGCAGGCAAAAGAGTTATCCGGTGGCTGGCAAATGCGACTTGAGCTAGCTAAGTTACTACTCCGTAAGCCACATACATTACTCTTGGATGAACCGACCAATCATCTTGACATTGACTCCATTCGTTGGCTGGAAACATATCTTGCACAATATGATGGCGCCGTTATATTGGTTTCTCATGACAGAGTATTTTTGGATACGATCACGAAAAGAACAATTGAAATCAGGAATGCTGGAATTGAAGATTACCCATGCTCCTATTCAAAATATGTGATAGAAAGACTCGAAAGAGAGGAACATCGTAAAAAAGCCTATATGGCACAACAGAAAGAGATAGCAAAAACACAAGAATTCATTGATAGATTCCGTTCAAAAGCAAACCTTGCATCTAGAGTTCAGTCAAGAGTGAAACAATTGGAAGCCAAAGAAAGAATTACTTATGATGATTCTACTGATAAAACAATTGCCTTTTCCTTTCCACCTGCACCAAGAGCACCAAGAGTTCTGTTTCATTCCGATGATTTATCAAAGAAGTATGATGATAAAATCATTTTAAACCGTATTTCATTTGATATAGAAAGAGAAATGCGTTGTGCTTTCGTCGGCAAAAACGGTGAAGGAAAAAGTACTCTTTCACGAATTTTAGCCGGAATTGAATCCTATAATGGCCTACTCAATACCGGGGAAGGACTAAAAATCGGATATTTCGCACAACAACATGCAGATTCACTTGATCCCACAAAAACCGTTTTTGAAACACTCGAACAAGTAGCAGTCGGAGATATCCGGACAAAAATCAGAGCTATTCTTGGGGCATTTCTTTTTAGCGGTGATTCTGTTGAAAAAAAAGTTCGTGTTTTGTCAGGTGGCGAAAGAGCTCGACTTGCACTTGCCATGTTACTTTTGACTGAATCTCATGTATTGATTCTTGACGAGCCAACCAATCACTTGGATATGTCCGCCAAAGACATCTTAAAATCAGCTCTGCTAGATTATAATGGAGCTTTGATCATTGTTTCTCATGATCGTGATTTTCTCTCCGGACTCATTGATAATATATTTCACTTTTCTCAAGGATCAGTAAAACATCATCCATTGACATTGGAAGAGTATTTGGAGAAATATGCAATACATTCACTGGATGAAGTACGATCAAAAGTTGATCATAGTATTAATGAGAAAGTAAATACCAATACTCAATTAAGTAGAGAAGAAAAGAAAAGTCGAGAAAAAGAAGAGAAAAAAAAGATTAGAAGAATTGAAGAAATAGAACAATTAATAGCTCAATTAGAAAAAGAGTTATCATCAATTGATCAGCAATTATCCCTTGAAGAAATATATTCAAATACAGAAAAAATGATATCACATACTCAGTCTAGAAATGATATTCAACAGAAAGTGGACAACTTATTGATAGAGTGGGAATCACTTCAATCACATTGAAGCGGATGGACAATATTCCGATATCACACAATTATTGCATTTGGGTCTTCTTGCGATGCACACTGCTCTTCCATGTTCTATGATACGATGGGTAAATACTGTCCAATCATTTTGAGGAATCAGTGGGATTAGTTCCTGCTCAATCTTGACCGCATCTGTTGTTTTCACAAATTTCAAAGCATTCATTATTCGAGTTACATGTGTATCCACGGTAATACCTGCATTTATGCCAAATGCATTCCCCAATAAAACATTTGCTGTTTTCCTTCCCACTCCTGGGAGTAGTATCAAAGCATCAATATCAAGTGGTAATTCCCCATTGTATGAATTCATGATCATCTTCGAGCAGGCTAGTATATTCTTTGCTTTTGCTTTATAGAATCCGGTGGAGTGTATGATTTCTTCTAAATGACTGATATCTGCATGTTGCATCGTTTGGGCATCAGGATACTCTGTAAAGAGATGAGGTGTAACCATATTCACTCTAGCATCAGTGCATTGTGCTGATAATATTGTTGCTATCAACAATTGAAATGGAGTGGAATAATGTAATGCACATACAGCATCAGGATACTGTTTTTGCAATATTGCCAAAATTGCATTCATGCGTTCCATCTTCTTTGTCTTTGATTCTCGCATTATAGTTCTTTCCTGATATTGCATAATGAATCAGGCATATCTCTATAATAAACATAACTTGGATAATCAGTTTTAGCTATGGATAAACCTGCATGTTCAGCTTTCTCAAAGAGTTTCGTATCATCTCCGTATGATACATTGTCAAAACCATTCAATGCATGAATTGCCGATGCCGAGAACACAAATGTACCTCCGATTATGCATTCACTCAAATGGATCAATTGACCGGGATTATTCATGTCCGGTACATAAGGATCTCCTATGATTGAAACTCCACCATGTAATAAATCCAGATGAGTATATTCTTCAAGCATGGCTTTTCTTATTGACAAATGATCGGTTTTATACTCATCATCCGAGTCAAGAAATGTGATAAAAAGACCGGAAGAAGCTATAATTCCGGCATTCTTTGTCAAAGCCTGACCACGATGACTATGCTTCAAATAACGAAATCTATCATCTGAATATAACCAAGATTGTACGATAGCATCAGTATCATCAGTAGATCCGTCATTCACAATCAAGCATTCCCAATCTTGTAAGTCTTGAAGAAGAAGAGATTTAAGAGCTCTTTCGAGAATATGAGCGCGATTATGACAAGTCACAATAACCGAAAAGAAAGGAATATGTTTGTTTTTGACTGATATCATGGAACTTTTGGGGTATTTACAGTTTTTAAGAGCATGTGTAAATTCGTAATTTTGCACCGAATTAAGTTAATCATTGCCATTATACATTTACCAAGGTTTTAACATGGCTTTCCAACCTGTTGATTATTATAATATTTACGACCAATTGTCCGAGGATGAAAAAATGGTCAGAGAATCCGTTGCCGACTTTGTCGACAATGAGGTTTTACCGATTATTGAAAAACACTATCAAGCTGGTACATTCCCAATGGATTTGGTTGGAAAAATGGCTGATCTTGGTCTGTTTGGCATAACTCTCCCTCAGGAATATGGATGTGCCGGTGCAAATTACATTAGCTATGGTTTGGCTATGCAAGAACTTGAAAGAGGTGATTCCGGAGTTCGCTCTTTTGCTTCCGTGCAAAGTTCACTCGTTATGTATCCGATTTACACATATGGATCCGAAGAAATCAAAAAGAAATGGCTTCCAAGACTTGCATCCGGAAGCGCAATTGGATGTTTTGGACTAACAGAACCTGATTTTGGCTCAAATCCATCAGGCATGATAACAAATGCAAAAGATATTGATGGTGGATATCTGCTCAATGGTGCAAAGATGTGGATCACAAACGGTTCACTTGCAGATGTGGCTGTCGTATGGGCAAAATACGAAGGCGAAGTTCATGGATTTCTTGTTGAAAGAGGAATGAAAGGATTCTCTGCTCCTGAAATGAAAGGAAAACATTCACTTAGAGCTTCTGTGACAAGCGAGCTTATTTTCCAAGATGTTGAAATTCCAAAAGAAAACAAGTTAAACATCAAAGGATTGAAAGGTCCACTTAGTTGTTTGACTCAAGCACGATATGGAATTGCTTGGGGCGCAATCGGTAGTGCAATAGGTACTTATCAATCATCTCTTGATTATGCAAAAAGTAGAATACAGTTTGACAAACCGATTGCCGGTTTTCAATTGGTTCAAGAAAAATTGGTTTGGATGCTCAATGAGATCACAAAAGGTCAGCTTATCTGCATGCAATTGGGTCAATTGAAAGAATCAGGCAGAATGAACCCAAATCAAGTATCACTTGCAAAGAGAAACAATGTTGACATTGCTATTCAATGTGCCCGAATTGCTAGAGACATTCATGGAGCAAATGGTATTCTCGATGAATATCCAATCATGCGACATTCAGCAAATCTTGAATCCGTAAGAACATATGAAGGTACTCACGATATTCATACATTGATACTTGGCGCCGATATCACGGGCATACAAGCCTTTAAATAGTAGAATCTAATCCCTTTTTCTTAAAGCTACCCCATGTTTTATGAGGTAGCTTTTTTTATGAAAATCATCATCGTTTTCTTGTTTCCGTTTATCGCAAATTCACAAATCATAATCAATGAATTCATGCCTAATCCTTTATCCGGGAATCCGGAATGGATAGAATTTCACAATACTGATTCAGCAAACACTTTTTCCATAGCAGTATTATGGATCGAGGATGCAACCAATCGTGTTAAGGTCGAGAATATTGTTATTCCTTCAAGAGAATATCTTATAATCACAAGAGATACAAACACTTTAAAGAATTCAGTAAATACAATCCAATGTCAGTTAAGGCAAGCTATCTTGCCAACACTGAATAATTCAAAAGATAAAATCATACTTCGGGATCAAGATAGCACAGTCATTGATTCTATTGCATATACCATTAGCAAGGAGCAAAAAGGAAAAAGTCTAGAACGATATAAAAACTTGTCTTCAAACAACGATGTCATAACCTCTATACATCCAAACGGACATACTTGTGGATTTATCAATTCAATACTTCCGCTTGATAATGATCTCCAACTTCGCTCAATATTTGTAAATGATGATTCCATATACTTTAGATTATACAATAATGGAAATATCCCAATACAGGATATTCAGATAATTGTTTCAACGGGAACATCATATGTTAAGTCATACTTAGATATACTCAAGACACATCAACTTTCAGAAATAAGTATATCGGTATCTGATTTGCAGATTTCAAAAGGAATGAATCAGATTTCCATAACATCTTCACATCTTTTGGATGATCCTCGATTGTATAACAATAATGGAGTCTTTGAATTCTATCAATCATTCCCCAATAGAAGTATCATCATCAATGAGATAAATGTTCATGATAATAACTTCCCTGAATTTATTGAAATAAGAATACTAGACAATGGTATCAATCTGCAAGATGGATATACTTGCATCATTGGAAGAGATACTATTGATTTATCTTTGGAGCTATTTTCAGAATATGTGCTGATAATAAAAGAACCAGATCAAAGAATATCAGAGCAATTGTGTGTGTATGATAATGGATTTTCATTGTCGGATGAAGGCATAAATATTCAGATAATTGATCCAAATGGATGTATAATCGATTCCATTCACTATGATTATCTCATTCAAAAATATTCTTCTTACTTGCCAAACTCCTCATTTGAATATAGTGATTCTCTTAATGGAGGAACTTGGTTCATTTCAATGCATGAGTTAGGTGGCACACCTGGAAAAATGAATAGTCCAATTCATTCATCAAATACAAAAGATATCACAATAGAATTTGAGGGTTGTAATGGGACTTTCTTGAACTGTCAGCAAATACGAATAAATCAACCATTTACCATTGGAATATATTCATGTGATGTGTATACTCTTGATGGATTTTTTATATCATCAATCTTTGTAGATAAGCTAATACCTTCAGAAATAGTGCTTCCCTTTTTTGATGTGATTGAGTTACCGTCTTCTGCTTATATCTTGGTTCATAGAATTAAAGATTATCAAGGAAATGATTCAATAAGTAAAATCACACCATGTATTAAGCGAAATTGACTTGTTAAGAAGGCCCGTAAATCCTATATTCCCCATAGATTCAATTTCATTCGAGCTGGAACATTGGAAAACATGGATACAACAATCCCAAGATATATCAATCGCGAAGTCGCTTGGGTACGATTTAATGAAAGAGTGCTTCAAGAAGCAAACAATCAGTCCCATCCATTACTTGAAAGACTCAAATTCTTGATAATTTTCACCACGAATCTTGATGAATTTTTCATGATTCGCATGAGTGGTTTGAAAGAGCAATTATTGCAGCATGCTATTGATCTATCTGTTGATGGATTGACACCTGCAGAGCAATTGCATCGATTAAGAACGATGTTATTGCCTTTGCATACAGCCCATGAGGAGATTTACAAGAATGATATTATGCCTGCATTATCAAAACAAGGCATAAAATTATTGGAATTATCCGATCTTAATGAATCCCATCAAGCATATGTGAAAGGACTTTTCGTAACAGACATTTTACCTGTATTGACCCCTTTGGCCATTGATCCCGGACATCCATTTCCAAGACTACTCAACCGGTCTTTAAATATTGTTTTTCTTCTGAAAGATGAGAAGAAAGCAGGTTCTAAAGTAGCTGTACTACAAGTTCCACCTATACTTGATCGTTTGGTTAGTATAAATGTTCACCCTAGTCATCAAACATTCATACTCCTGGAAAAAATCATTCAGGAGAATGCTGATATACTCTTTCCAGGTTTCACAATATCTGAGTCGCACTGTTTCAGAGTAACAAGAGATGCTGATTTGGACATCGCCTATGATGAAGCTGAAGATCTGATGTCTGAAATTGCTGAGCAAGTTCGCCACAGGCGTTGGGGTACTGATGCAGTACGACTTGAGGTTGAATCTTCAACATCCAAAGATGTAGTTGAAATGCTTTGCAAATCAATGAATATCAATAATGATGATATTTACTTTTCAGATATACCACTCAATCTAAGTGATTTATATACGCTTTATAAAGTTGATAAACCTCAGTTAAAAGATACACCTTTCTTATCCAGACAATATCCTGAATTCTTAGGTGCTTCATCAGAGATATTCGATCATATTAAAAAGAAAGACATACTTGTTCATCATCCATTTGACTCCTTTACTTCCAGTGTTGTACGCTTTCTACAGGCAGCTTCCACAGATGATCAAGTATTGGCAATCAAAATCACGCTATATCGCGCAGGAGGCTCATCTCCTGTCATAGAAGCTCTTAAAATTGCAGCTGAGAATGGAAAACAGGTCACCGCTTTTGTTGAATTAAGAGCCAGATTTGATGAAGAGAATAATATCAATTGGGCCAAAGAATTGGAGAATGTCGGTGTACATGTGGTCTATGGAGTTCTAGGGTTAAAAATTCATAGCAAGATTGCAATGGTTGTGAGGAAAGAACATAAGATTCGTACTTATTTACACTTAAGTACCGGTAATTATAATGTGTCAACGTCACGAGTGTATACAGACATTGGTTATTTCACTTGTCGGGAAGATTTTGTTAATGATGCGATACATCTGTTCAATATGTTAACAGGATATTCTCATCATGAACATTGGGATCGATTTTCTGTTGCACCGGATCATCTTCGGAATGATGTATTAGATTTGATTTCTCGAGAAGCTGAGCATTCAACTCATGAAAAACCGGGTAGAATTGTAGCAAAAATGAATGCTCTTGTTGATAGGCAAGTAATTGATGCACTGTATAAAGCTTCACAAAAAGGTGTGAAAATTGAGTTAATCATTAGAGGTGTTTGCTCGCTTATTCCCAATATTCCCGGATTGAGTGAAAACATCACCGTGAAAAGTGTAATTGGAAGATTTCTTGAACATAGCAGAATATTTTATTTCTCAAATAATGGAAAATCCGAGATATATCTATCATCAGCTGATTGGATGCCAAGGAATTTCAATAATAGAGTTGAAATCATGTTTCCTATTTTTGATAAAAAATCATTTTCATTATTGGAACATGTCCTTTCAATATATTTGGAGGACAATTCTGCTTCTTGGAAACTCAATGAGAATTGTGAATACACAAGACCCTTGCAAAGAGAAGATGGATTTAATTCACAACATTATTTTCTTAAAGAATTGACTACATTCAAGTCAATTCCAGCTAAACTTAAAACACTATAGATGCGCATTCCTTTATTGTTATCTCGTACATATCTCTTTTCAATTAAACAACGCTCATTCATATCTTTCATCAATGTATTGGCATTCTTAGGTTTATTGATTGGTATCGCATCTCTAATCTGTGTGACCTCAATATTCAATGGATTTCGATTATTGGTTAGAGACATGCTTCTAACCATTGATCCACATATACGAATAACTTTAAATGAGGGTATTAATACCAAGGGTCTTAAAGAAAGACTAAGTACATATGTTGATATTTATGAATTTAATGAAAGTTCATCATCAAAGATTATCATTGGTCATAAAGAAGTAACACAAGCCGGTATGATATTAGGCATAGAATCATTACATAAGTATGTAAAAAAGAGTGATGATAAGGTTGCTATTGGTATAGGTCTAGCCGATAAGTTGGGTGTTAAGAAGGGTGATACGATTTCACTCTCTACTCCCGAAATGATTGATATGGCAATTTCCGGCATGGCTTTACCTACTGGAATTCAAGTAGTTATTGACAGTATCTTTCAGATAAGTTCAGGAGTTCAATATGACAATTCATTTATCATGGCTGATTTACACTTTCTAGAAGATAATGGGTTGGTGGGAAAGCGATTTGCAGATGTAAGAATCGAGAATCCCGATAAAGTCTATGAGCTTCAGCAGACTCTAAAGTCAGATAGATTCCTTGGAGAATTACAAATTGATACTTGGAAGGATCTTCATCATGAACTTTATTCCACGATGGAATTTGAAAGAAATATGAGTTTTATAATACTTGGAATAATTTCCTTTGTCTCAGCATTTAATATATTGATCGCAATGTGGATGATGGTGAAGTCGAAATCAAAGGACATTGCTATGCTTCTTTCCATGGGTGCTACTCAACAAGACATCAAATGGACTTTCATGCTACAAGGATTAACAATAGGTTCCTTTGGATCATTATTAGGTGCGGGATTGGGTGTACTTCTTTGTTATGGCCAGAAATTTTATGGTTGGATATCATTGCCAAATAGCATTGTTTCAACAATGCCTGTATCTCTTTCTTATGATATAGTTTTAATTAGCGTTATACTTGGAATTAGCGTTTCGTCCATTGCCGGGATATATCCATCATTCTTGGCAACTCGAACAAATATCTCGGAACAATTAAGACATGAATAAAAAAAAGCCGATCAAGGATCGGCTTTAAAGTTATGGTTTAGGTTGTTCCGTTGCCGGTTGCTGCTGGGCCGGTGCAGGCTGAGGTGCCGCAGGCTTTTGAACAGGTGTGGATGGAGGAACAATTGGCTTTGCAGCATTCACGGTTGCAGGATCTCTGGTGATATCACCAGGATTCAATAGAAATTTATTGGCCAACAATGCTATCACCATGATGGTAGCACCAATGATAATTGTGATCTTAGTCAATAAATCTGAAGCTCTGCGTGAACCGAACATGGTACCGAGCTGATTTCCGAAACCAGACATAGATGTCGTCATATCGCCTTTGCCCGGCTGAATCAAAACTGCTGCAATAAGCAATAAGCCGAGAATAATCATCAATATGATAGCGAGAGTAAACATAGTGTAACCGTCAAGAAAATGTTTGCAATAAGTTGCAAAGATACAATATTCTAGCATAAAATCATGCTGATATTTCCCTTGTTATGGCTATTTTCTTTTGATAGTGACAATCCTATTATATGCTTTTTGATACTCGTTTTTTCCAGAATTTCTTGGTTTCAATGGGGAAAGTATGATTTCTTTGGGGCTTTCCTTAAAAATGAACGATACTGATTCGGCTCTTCTTTTGGCTAAATCGGTATTCAATGAGATATCACCGCTTAAATCCGTGAATGCTTCTATGATAATGGTGTCTTCTTTTTTAAGACCTTTCTTGAAATGTTTCAATGATTCTGTATCAATGTTTCGAAGTTTATCGCTGTTGAAATCAAATATTGCTGCAGTTTCATACTGAATCGGATCTGAAAATACTAGTTCAGGTCTATCTATCTGGATATCACTTTGAATGAGCTTCTTATTCTCCTCTTCAAAAATCAATGCACGCAAAGTTCCTTGTCTGAATGTATTGGGAATGCTATCTATAAGTATGGTTTTGTTACATATTGCTTTCCCTTTTTTGATGATCTGTTTTGTTTCAAAGTCATATAATCCCCAGTCAAATGCATATTCACTATTTGACTGCACATCAAATTGTATCCTGTGATATTCATATGATGTATCAGTACTTAGCATTTCATATGGAGCAATCAAATCTACATTAGTAATCTTTCCTATTTTTTGGGTTTCTTGCTCTTGAACATATGTAAAGATAAATCTTGAAGTATCAAAATTCCTTGTAGTAGAATAGTCCTTAAGTTTTTTAATCAATAACTCGGAATCGATTCCATCATTGAGCTCTATGTGTAATTTCTTTTCAGGATATTGTTGCATTCTTTGTAAAATAGTATCAATTATCCACGGATAATTACAAGAGCCATGATCATGTATACAATTTATATAACTACTAGAATTGAACTCATTAGGATTAAGAATATCTGTATATAAATCATGTAGTACAGGCATGAAATATACTTTTTGGTCAATATGTATTTTTCCTTTTTGTACTTCACCAATATTGATTGAATAAGATATTGGAGATTGAACTATGGTAGTTAACTCTTCTTTATCATTTTTCACAGTAAATGGTTTTTGTATTTCACCAAAAGGATGTAATTCAATCCCTAATCCAAATGTAAGGGCATCGGCATACCAATGAGTACCAAATTGAGTTGGGCGCAATGCATGTGTATATTGCATAAGAGGTTTGAGGAATAATTCATCCTTGATGATTGGTATTTTGTATGAAGTTCCAAGTACAATGCCGAAATACCTTGGATTAATACCTACCAATGCTCCAATTGATGTATTTCTTTGTTGTGTTCCATTATCAAATAGTAGTTGACTATCAATGATGTTTTCCCTGTAAGTGTAGTTCTTTGAAGCATTTATACCTAACATCATACCCAAAGTGATGTCAAGTCTCCGAAAAGGTGTAAAACAGTATAAAAATTGAAAGTTAATCAAAGATAATTCAGCTTCTAATCTTGATCTTATCAAACCTAGTTGATTCTTAGAATTTACGATACTATATGTATCGGCTAAAAGTATTGCACCTATATCTCTATATCCAAAAGTGGCCCCAATCGAATGACTGTAATCAATAACATATTTAGAAAAAAATGATATATCGTAACCTAATCCTTCTCCTTTTGTAAATTCAGGACAACAAATTGACATGGGTTTTGGGGGGAGCATCTCTGCCCTATGTAGCGATAGTGAAGGCAATAAAGATAAACCATACGAAACTCTTTGAATATCTTTAATTGTATTTTCTGAAGCCTGTATGTATCCGAAAACAATGAAGAGGAGTATGATAAACTTAATTACATTCATTGACCTTCTGCTAATTGTTTTGATTTAGCTTGAACCATTAATTGATCAATTATTGTTCCAAGTCCACCATCCATTATTTCACGCAATGGATTATTCTTGGATTCTCCTTCCAATCTATGATCTGTGACTCTATTCTGAGGATAATTGTATGTTCGTATTTTTTCTGATCTATCGCCCGTCTTGATCTGTTCTTTTCTATCTTTTGAAAGGGCTTCTGATTGTTTCTCCAACTCCAATTCATACAATTTTGTTCGAAGGAGTTTCATTGCTTTCAATCTATTTGACAATTGTGATCTTTCCTCTCTACATTGAACCACAATACCGGAAGGTTTATGAGTAATTCGAACAGCAGTTTCAACTTTATTGACATTTTGTCCACCCTTGCCACCGGCTCTTGAGAAGTTTAATTCAAGATCGGATTCCATGATGTCGATATCGATGTCTTCAGCTTGGGGTAAGACAGCGACTGTAGCGGCAGATGTATGGACTCTTCCTGACGATTCTGTTGCAGGTACTCTCTGAACTCTATGAACACCACTTTCATATTTCATCATGCCAAAAACATCATCACCATTGAGTTCAAAAGTAACTTCTTTATATCCCCCTACTTCACTGTCATGTAAATCTAATAATTGAATGTGAAGGCCTTTCTGTTCAGAAAATCTCGAATACATTTTGAGCAAATCTCCAACAAATAAGCCAGCTTCATCTCCTCCTGTACCTGCCCTTATTTCTACGATGCAATTTCTTCGATCATTTGGGTCTTTGGGCAATAACAGAATTGTAAGCTTTTCAAGCTGATCTTGCAATTGCAATTGAAGTTCTTGTTTTTCTTCATAAGCCAGCGATTTCAATTCAGAATCTAATGATTGCTCGAGTAATTCCTTATTTGCATCTAAAGCATGTAAAGTATGAATATAAGCATCACCCATCTGAACAATCGGTTCCAATTGAGTTAATTCTTTTGATAATTCTCTAAAAACATCATTATTTGCGATTGTTTCAGGGTCATTCAACTGTTGTAAAACAGTATCATATCTTTCTTTTATAGCAAGTATCTTCTCTTCCATCTTTAGCCATCAACTTTGTATTTTTGTCAAATAATAAGTTCAAAACTACAATGATTATAACGAAATCACATATTCTCTACTATAAGACTCTCTTTGTGGGATTGTCTATTCTCTTTGTCCTGCTCAGTGGATGCGCTCAAGAAAACCCCCTTTTGTATGATCCAAGTTTGCGAGATAGCAGTGTTAGTGTTCGATTTATCAACATGTCCGGAGACAATGTACCTCGCTCATTCTCTATAGATGGTTGTCCTACTTTTTCAAATATTACTTATGGCAATAGTTCTGATCTTCGGGTGAATACCATCGATAGTGCACATTATAGTATCTCGAAAGATGGTCAGGTGATCTTTTCAACTCTTGCATTGCAAAGACAAAAAATGTCTTTTTTCCGAAATACGATACAAACTTTCATAAGTGCTGGTATTCAGAATCAGGATTCAACCTATGTATTACAATTATCAACATTTAGATCAGATGCAATAAGATCTAAAGCAAAGATTCGAATTGTAAACACACTTCCGGATTCACTTCCTTTAAATGTACATCTTGGTTGTGAAGAAGGAGACATACTTGCTTCATTCTTGTCAAGAGGACAAGTTTCCGGTGAAACAGAAATATTACCAGGCTCCAATGCTATTTCCCTAGTCAATGCAACAAATAATTCTATCATAGGAACATACGATAAATCCGCGTTCTCATTTTCAGGAGATAGCATCTATACCATCATAGTCGGAAGGGATCCAATAAACTCTAATATCAAGGTATTTGTATTGAATGAGTTTTCTAAAGTAATGGAGGCATTTGAAGAATTTCCAAAAGCAGGAAATCTCACTGCTTCAATTATAGTATACAATCTTCTCTCTTTGAATATTGATATTACAATGAAGAGAGTTAATTCTTCAAGTACTGTTTCTGATAATCTGAATCCTTATTCTTCTCAATCAATGATATTTTCGACTTGTTCATCGAGTTCTAAAGATTCTATTATTATTGAAGATCAGAATGGAAATGTACTTGCATCAGAATCAATTGTACTCTCTCCATATAGATCTTATTCTTGTATTATATCCAAAGATGTTCTTTCTCCAAATGGATACTCATTACTCATAACAGAAAATATGAGAGAAAAGCCGACTAAATCAATGATTGGAATGAGGGCAATAAATGTAAAAAGTTCTGAACCATTAGCATTGAATTCTGCAGCAAGATCGATAGACAATCAATTTGAAGCAGGAAGTATTTTGTATTCAGCTTTAATCAACAAAGACCTTTCAAAGAGAATTGAAATACATGCTGGAACTATTCCACTACTTGTTCAAACAAGCTCGACTCCTCAAATCATCTTATCACAAAATATTGGTGAAGTCAATGATGGTAAAAATTATTTACTTGTGATTGCACCCGATGTGATCTGTGCTTTACAAGAGGAATCAGGAGATATTATTCGTTTTGAATCAGGTGCTATAGTACAACTTATACATGCTGCATCCAAACAAACAACTCATGATATAACAGTTGGCTCAATTTTGAAGAATGCGAGCTTACAATCTAATGGTGTATTTACAACAGTTATTCCACTTAATAAAACCACAGTTATATCAACTGTTACCAATACTGCTAATATTACTGCCATTGACTCTAATCAGCGGTATAGTTATATAATCGATGAGAATAAGAGTATCTTGGATTATTCGTATAGTCGTAATCAATTGGATAGTAAATTGACAAAACTTCGCGTAATTAACCTTAGTCCCGGAGCGGAAGTCGATTTATATTTGGATTATGATATTAGATTATACAATGACACAGTGAATCGTGATAGATCCAGAGATTTTAATTCACAAATTCGCGGGATTGTGTACAAACAATCATCTGATTATATCACAATAGATAGAGAAAGAAGACTCTCATTTTCTCTGATTAAATGGCAGAATCCTCCTCTTATCTATGCTGCTCTAAACAATCTATTGATTTCACTCGGAAAGAATTACAGTATTTTATTGGTTCCTGAAACTGATGGATCAAATCGTACAATCATACGACAAGAATATTGATAGAAGAATTACTAAGATCATTGCTGCTAGAAAGAGAGGCAAATGTTTTCTTTGTTTCAATGATGACAGTTCTATTCTTATTGAACGAGATCTGATATTCGAATATGAACTTTCCAAAAACATGGTAGTGTCGCAGACATTTCTGCAAGTTATTCTTCACAGAGAAGAATTGATCAATGCAAAGAAAGTGGGGCTGTCATTTGCAACTTATGCACTAAGAACAGAAAAACAGGTTAGACTTAAACTTAGAGATTCAGGATTTGGAGAATTGATAATTGTACAGGTGATCGACTTTTTAAAGGATTTCAATTATCTTTCTGATGAAGTATTTGCCGAGAATTTCATAAAGGCTAAAATCAATCGCAAGTACTATGGCTATTTGAGATTAAAAAGAGAATTGTCTGAAAAAGGGATACATGAACATATCATAAATTCATATCTCCCTAAATTTTACACCCAAGACATTGCCCTCGATACTGCAAGAAAATCAGCTGAAAGAAAACTCCGCTCCATTTCTTTTAGAGAAGAAAAAAAGAAGAAAACTCAAGTCAAAGATCATTTATTTAGACAGGGATTTTCACTGGACCTTATTCAGGTGATACTTAAAGAATTATTTTAAATATTCGTTCCTGATAAATCCATCACTCTATAGAACTGATCTTCTGTGATCGGCATAACACTTAGTCTCGACTGCTTAACCAAAGGCATCAATTGAAGTACAGTATCCTGTTTGATTACTGATAGAGGAACAGGATTTTTCAATTTCTTATGGGCTTTCAAATCAACGACACACCATCGTACATCTTCCGTTGTTGGATCTTGATAAAATTCTTTTAAAACTTTAGCAATACCAACTATTTCCAAACCTTCATTAGAATGGTAAAATAAAACCATATCCCCTTTTTTCATGGACATCAAAGTATTACGGGCTTGATAATTTCTTACTCCATCCCAATATGTACTTTTATCTTTTTCAAATTGTGACCACGGATATTTAAATGGTTCAGATTTAACGAGAAAGTACTGCATATTATTCTTTAAAAGGTTTAAGTTTAAAATAATCAGTTCCAATTACCACAGAAGCACGAAGATATAGAGTGGTATCATAATCATGTTTAATGGTAGAATCAGAAAGTCCTATAGCATAAGCAACATTTCTCGCTGAGATTGTATCAGAAAGATGATCAATAACATACGATATATTTGACAAAGAATCAGCAGTAGATATTTCTACAACATCAAATCCTCGCTCACGGTAATAATTCATTGTCTTTTTTGCAATACCTTGCTGACCTGATGCATTAATGATGTTCAATTGAATGAATACATCTGATACTGTCCTTCTTTTATCAATAGGAACTATTGCTGATACTGGAGGGTGTAAAAAGACTTTGTCAATGAGAATATAAAGCAGATATAAGGTAACTATGCCCATAATCGAGAGCAAAAGAATCTTTACCGTAATGCCCAATGGTATATTGATGTCTTTAAACTTTAATCGCATTTGTTTTACTTCAAATCTTTATTAGAAAGCATACTCAACAACATTTTCCGTGCTCTAAACAATGTGATTTTTACAGTTCCCAAAGGAAGATTCATTTTTAGTGATATCTCTTCATATGATAACTCTTCAAAATGTCTTAGTTGAATACACTGCTTATATCGCAAAGGTAACTGTTCAACTGCTTTCAATAACTCTTCCTTCGTTTCATTATTTATGATATTATCATCAATAGGAATGGATTTATCAGGTATTATATCATAAATATCCCCACCATCTCGATTTATATTTTCTATAGAAATCGGTCGTATTCTTTTTCTTCGAAAATAGTCGATACAAGTGTTAGATGCTATCTTGTAAAGCCATGCAGGAAAAGGAAATGTCTGATTGTATGAATGTAATGCATTAAATGCTTTTAGAAATGTATCTTGCACTATATCATCAGCATCATCAATGCTTCGGACAAGTTTCAGTACATTGGCAAATATTTGTTTATTGTACTTTTGCCAAAGTAAAGCAAACTGCGAACTATCTCCGGACAATACAGATCTAATGATGATGAGATCATCTTCATGCTTCTGTGTTGCTGTATATTTATCCATGAATATTTATGGTTTATCGGATTGAGTTTGACCAAAATGTACACCCAAAGTCAAAGAAAAGAATCGTTTTTCCGGCTCACTAGGTGATCTACCTATAAAATTGATTGTATTCATTTTTGCTTCCAATGAAGCTGTGATTATTTTTAAATGAACATCCAACCCTAATCCAAACCCAAAACCAATTCGTTCTTTAGTTTCATCTTCCGGTGGCAGTGGAAATGATTGATTGTTGTAGTCAATATCAACTGAATTCATCAGATAATTATAAGTAACATCACCAATAACATATAGGGATACCAATCCCTTGTTAAATTGATACATCATCCCAGCTTGTAAGGGAACTACATTCTGAACGGTTGTCATGATAGCTAGCGTATCAATTGGGTTCACTTGATTTAGGATCGGGATTACACTCTGTGGGAACCGTGCAAGAGAAACACCCCCCGTAAACCAGAACTGATCATCAATATTTTGCCTAATTCGAGCACCAATTGTATATCCTGAAGTTGCCGCTTCTCTCATGAGTATACCTGTTACATCATTTGATTTAATTAAATCAGTATTATATACTTGATTTACCAAATCAGATGGAGTTGCAAGTCCTACAAATACTCCAAATGAACTTTGGGCATTGACCCCTGAAAGACACAAAGGAATGAGAATTATGGCACTTACGATAATTCGATTAATATTTATCATAACAAGGTCTCCAAATTAATATAGAAAGTAGCCAAGTAATTACAATTCTGTCTTGCGTAATTTTCAAAATATACTTAATTTTGTGGCTCATGGTTGATCCCGTAGCTCAGTGGTAGAGCATCTGACTTTTAATCAGAGGGCCGTAGGTTCGAGACCTACCGGGATCACAAAAGCCCCAAATGGGGCTTTTTTCATTTATAGATGTCGTTTTTTAATCATCCCACCAATGGCATCTTTCACGGGGGACATAACAACAAATGCATTTGAATCAATATTTTCAATCTCTTGTGCGATCTTACTTACTTCAAATCGAGTGATGACAGAGTATAAGATATCTTTATCCTCTATATGACCTATCTTACCGTACCCACCTTTTCCTCTGTATATTGTAACACCTCTTCCCAACGTTTCAGTAATCATATCTTTGATAATCATACATTTGTCTGAGATTATGGTAACACCTAGATATTCATCGATTCCAACTGTAATATAGTCTAAACTACGAGATGCAACCATATAGGTTACCATTGAATATAAAGCAGTTTCAATGGAAAGGACATAGGCACACACACCAAAAATGATAACATTAGTGACAAGAATGATATCACCAATTGTTGTCTTTAACTTTCTTGAAAACAATATGGCCATAACTTCAGTCCCATCGATGACAGCTTGACCACGGACATTAAGTCCAATTCCTGCCCCCAAAAAGAAACCACCAAATATTGCAACAAGCAATTTATCATTGGTAATTATTGGAAATTCTACAAATACTAGAACAAGTGCAAGCGTTAAGATGGCAAGACTTGTTCTTATTGCAAACTGCTTACCAATGACTTTACTTCCCATTAAGATGAAAGGGATATTCACCAATATGATCAAAAGTGGAAGTGGAATCTCAAAAATGGTTGTAAGAAGAAGTGCTATGCCCGTTGCTCCCCCATCAATAAAATCATTGGGGAGAAGAAATCCTTTAAGCCCAAAGGCAGCCGAAAATATTCCCACCGCAGAATAAACAATTGACTTTATCATGTGATATTCCTATTTCATCAAATGGAATAAGGACAAGCTATTGTATGCGTAGGATTAACAGAAATAAGTGTGGGAATTGTTTCAGCACATGATGGCGATGCAATCGGACAGCGTGTTCTAAAACTACAACCTGATGGCTTATTCAGTGGATTGGGAATATCACCCTGAAGTAGTATCCTTTTCTTTCCTTTCAATTTTGGATCAGGAATTGGAACAGCTGAAAGCAAAGCCTTGCTATACGGATGTCTCGGTTCAAAATATACCTCATCGGATATACCTACTTCCACCATATTTCCAAGATACATCACTCCAATTCTGTCACTTATATGATGAACAACTGATAAGTCATGTGCTATGAATAGATACGAAATGCCAAATTCATCTCTCAAATCTTCCATAAGATTGATGACCTGTGCTTGTACAGATACATCTAATGCAGAAACCGGTTCATCACAGATAATTAATTCAGGATTTGTGGCTAAAGCTCTGGCAATACCAATCCTTTGTCTTTGTCCACCGGAAAACTCATGTGGAAATCTATTGGCATATTCTGGTTGCAGACCAACTTTTTCTAAAAGCCACAAGACTTTCTCTTCAACTTGTTTTGCAGAAAGTTGAGGTTCATGGATCTCAAGGGGTTCTGAAATTATCTGCTTAACTGATAATCTGGAATTTAGTGAAGAATAAGGATCTTGGAAAATCATCTGGATCTTAGATCGATATTTCTTCATATCGGAAGAAGATAGATTTGTGATATCATGAACTTTACCATCTTTGTCATGATATAAAATCTCACCACCTATGTGTACATCCGGTGATACATGTGTCAATACATTGATAATGGCTCTACCGACAGTGGTTTTACCGCATCCTGATTCACCAACAAGACCGAATGTTTCACCTCGATTGATTGTAAAAGATACACCATCAACTGCTTTCACTTCAGCAATCTTCTTTTGAAAAACACCGCCAAACACAGGAAAAAACACTTGAAGATTTTTTACTTCGAGTAATAGTGAATTATTCATAGCGCTTCCCGTTTTCAATCTTTGTGTTAACATTATGACAACGAACAAAATGACCGAGTTCAATTTCAACCAAAGGTGGTTCTATAGTATCGCAAATCTCTTGCTTCTCAGTACATCGAGTGCAAAATTTACATCCTTGAGGAAAATTTAAAATGCTTGGAACATTCCCAGGTATAGCTTTCAATCTTTGTCCTTTTTCACCTGCATGATCAGCATGGGGAATAGAATTCATCAATCCGCGAGTATAAGGATGCAAAGGTTGTGCAAAAAGATCGTCTGTTGTGGCAATCTCTTGAATTTTCCCACCATACATCACAATTACTCTATTGCATAACTCAGCTACAACAGCTAGATCATGAGTAATTAGCAAAATAGCAGCTTCTCTTCTCTTCTCTTTCAAAGTGAGCATGAGTTCTAGAATCTGCGCTTGTATGGTAACATCCAATGCAGTCGTTGGCTCATCAGCAATAAGCAAAGCAGGATTACATGCAAGAGCAATTGCTATCATCACTCTTTGTCTCATACCACCTGAAAACTGATGAGGATAATCATCAATACGCTTTTCCGGAGCGGGAATGCCAACAAGCGTAAGCATTTCTATGGCTCTTTGTCTTGCTTCGGCTTTATTCAAGCCTTCATGAACCATGATTACTTCTTCAATCTGCATTCCAACCGGGAAAACAGGATTAAGTGAAGTCATCGGCTCTTGAAAAATCATTGCTATTTCTTTACCACGAATAGCATACATTTCTTCATATGTACATTGAGCAATGTCTTGTCCTCTGTACATTATTTTCCCATCAACTATTCTTCCAGGCGGACTTGGAATGAGTTTCATGAGAGATAATGCAGTAACGGATTTTCCGGAACCTGATTCGCCTACCAAACCAAGGGTCTCGCCTTGATAGATATCAAATGTTACACCATCCACAGCTTTGGCATCATTGCCTTCTACCGTGAAATATGTTTTGAGATTCTCAATTGAGAAAAGTAATTCCTTATTCACAAGAATAACCTTGAGTGATTAGCGTAATCTGGAAAATGTCTTTGGATCGAATGCTTCTCTGATTGCCTCTCCAATGAAGACAATCATAATCAGAGTAGCAAACAAAGCTACCATAGGTGAAAAGACCAACCACCATTTCGTAAGATTTTGTAATCCTGTACTAAGCATTTGTCCCCAACTTGGAGTTGGGGGTGGTAATCCAAAACCTAAAAAGTCAAGAGCAACTAAAGCTGTGATGCCAGCGACAACGGCAAATGGAAAATTCGTTATGATTGGTACCAATGAATTGGGTAGAATATGCTTAAACATGATTTTCCATGTTGGTACACCAATGGAAATAGCAGCAGCAACATAATCCTTTGATTTCTCTCTATAAAACTCAGCGCGGATATATGTTGTTATAGGTATCCATGCAGTGAGTGATAGCAATAGTACGAGTAATATAAAACTTGGTTGGATGAATGATACAACGATGATGATTAGAAACAATGTAGGAAGTGTTGCCCACATTTCTAAAATTCTCTGACCAATCAAATCATAATATCCACCCTTGAATCCAAGCAAGCCACCGATTGGAATGCCAATGAGATATTCCAAGAAGACCAAAATCAAGGCAAATGAAATTGAAACTTTGAAACCATAAGCCATTCTTGCAAAGACATCTCGACCATTTTCATCGGTGCCCATGATTCTAGCTGTTTGACCTTCCTCTGCGACCATTGGCTCCATAAATGCTGAGTTGCCATCTGTTGTGATATCTTCAATTGGTCCATATGGATAGATCGGCATGACAACATAATTATCGCCATTCTCATTTTTATACTGTTCCTGAAGATCGCGATAACGGACCTGACCGGGATTGCCTACCTGACCAAGTGATTCACCACTCTGGAAAACACTCACGAATTGATCAATCACCGGGAATGAAGCAACCAAAGATGTAAATGCTGGAAAATGGTATTCTCCATTATATCGTACAATCAGAGCTTTATCATTGACAAGAATCGGCAATAAGAAAGAAAGAATGTACATTGTTGTCAAAATCACCAAGGAATAATATCCACGCTTGATGGTTTTGAATTTTTGCCATCTTCTTTGTCCGATTGAACGAGAAACTGATTTCTGAACTGTTAGAGACATGTATTACCTAAATCGAATTCGTGGATCAATCAATGCAAGAATAAAATCAGAAATGATTGCGCCGAAAAGATTCACCATGACACCGATAACGGTGAATGCAAAAACGACAGTATAATCACGAGATAAAATTGCATAATAGGATAATTTACCGATGCCTTCTATATTGAATGTTGTCTCAATGAAAAAGGAACCAACAAAGGCGATACCAATGATATGACCAATATTAGCAGCAATTGGAATCACGGAATTACGCATTGCATGTAACCAAATGATACGCTTCTCTTTCAATCCTTTCGCAAATGCAGTACGGATATAATCCTGTGATAAATTCTCGAGTAAAGAATTTTTCATCAGCAATGTTAGTGTAGCAAATGATTGGATGGTTGATGCAATCACAGGCAATACAAAATGATGTGCTCTGTCCAAAATCTTTTCACCAAGACTCAAAGACTCATAATCTCTGGATTGCAATCCGCCCAGAGGAAAGACATCAAAGAATGAACCACCGCCAAGAAGAACAAGCAGTAACAAACCTAATGCCCAACCTGGGATTGAATAACTGATCAAAATAGTAGAACTCGATACCAAATCAAAAGTCGAGCCATGTCTCAATGCCTTTTGGATACCAAGATAGACACATATCACATAGCTCAAAACCAAACCAATCACACCGAATTGTAATGAAATCGGGATTCTGGAAGCAATCAAATCAATAACCGGTTCGCGATACTCATAAGAATTACCAAAATGTCCGGTTAGAATTCCTGCATATTCAGTTTTAAATACTCTCAATTGTCGGAATCCAGTTGAGTCAAGAACGGAATTCTCAGCAGTCCATACATGAGAAAGTGATTCATTTGTCTCTTTGTCAATGATAGAATATGTGCCGTCACTTGTTTTATTGACAATCACATATTTACCGTCACCAACATTTCTGGGCTCACCTAATTTTACATTATAACTATCAGTTTCTCTTTCCCATAAACCAAGCCAAATGAGATAGCGCACATAAACAGGTTTATCGAAGCCATAATATCGTTTGAGTTCTGCCAATGCAGTAGGCGGAATTGTTGCGGCTCCATCTTTAGCGGTGCCCGAAGCTTCAGACCCAATACCAAAACCCGATCCGGCCTTTAATGCTTGCACCTGTTGTTCATAAGGTCCGCCAGGAGCAAGATTAACTATGAAAAACACAATAATGGTACAACCAAAAAAGGTTGGAACTGCAAATAATAATCTTCTTATGAAATATTGAAGCATGTAATATCCTGATCGTAAATGCTATTCACTATTACTTATCTTTTGAGAT
>JBEEPK010000002.1:0-74432 GCA_041191145.1 Bacteroidota bacterium | reverse complement strand
TGTTGTTTGTGATTTTCTTCCATGATTCTTGAATTTACATCATCAACGATGTCTTCTAATGTTCTTCTCAAATATCCATCATCTTCAAGATTTCCAATGATGGTATAACAAAGAAGCTTTACTTGATCCGTAAGATTCAGTACATTAATCTGTTCTATCAAATCATCGGTAAAAGTACGGACTTCACTTTGATCATTTCCCCAGAAATCATCTTCATCATCAAAGTCACCACTTCCTTGCTCAGGGGTTTGAGTTTCATTCCATGCTGATTCATAAAAATCAAATGGGTCATGATGCTCTGCTTCAAATGGAACAGGTTCATCATAATCGTAGGAATGATCGGTATGATCATTCCCATCCATGACATCTTTGGGAACAGTACTAAGTAGATTTTCTGAAGGTGTAAAATCAGTGTCATCTTCAATTGCGATCATCTCATCTGAAGATTCATCGAGCATAGGATTTTGCTCTACTTCCTGACGAACATGTTGCTCCAATTGCAATATTGGTAATTGCAAAAGTTTGAGATACTGTATTTGTTGTGGTGTAAGAGTCTGCAAAAGAGATGTTTGCAGATTCATGCTCACTTTCATTGGCATTATTGTTCCTCCTGAGTAGTCATATCTATTGCTTGTTCATACCAATGTTCCCCAAAAGCACGAATCAAAGAATCTTTGACAGCATGTATGACCAATATTCCTTCTTGTTTACCATATTGAAGTGCGGGCTTGCATTCCTCAAATGGTTGATAACTCAAATACTCTCCGCCAAAATTTCGAACTCTAATTGGGAAAAGATGACATGAAATTGGTTTCCGAAATGTAGTTGTACCCTCATGAAATGCTTTTTCCAAAGCACATTTAGCTATACCCTCTTCTCTATATACAAATACACAATCTGCATCATCTATGCATTGTACATATAGATCATCACCGGATCCACCAACCCAATCATTGTTTTGCAACATATTGTGTGATCTTTCATCCAGATATTTGATTGCAAAAGGGATAGCATCTTGAATCATTGAAATTTCTTCTTTTTTCAATGGAGCACCCTCTCCGCCTGACAAAGTGCAACAAGCACCTTTACATGCATTCAAATCGCAAGCAAAATGTTCACGGATGATTTCTTCATCCATCAATATGGAGTCTATCAGAATCATGGCGTTAAAAATGGGTGGATACGCCTGATGCAAGTGCTGCTTTGCATCGTGGTATGATTTTTGCCTAAACTACTATTTGTTGATGAGAATTGCAAAAATATCACATAAAAAAACGGTCAATTTCATGAAAAAATTGACCGTTGAACATTTAAAATCCGCTACATCACAAACCAGGATATAAGGGGAATTTCGAGCAATATTCTTTTACATCGCTCTTGACTTTTTCTGCAATTGATGCATCACCGCATTGAGAAATCACTCTATCAATAAACTCAGCAATTTGATTCATGTCTTCCTCTTGGAATCCTCGAGACGTCATAGCTGCAGCACCGAGTCGGATACCAGAAGTAACTAGAGGTGGTTGTGTGTCATATGGAACGGCATTCTTATTACAAGTGATTCCTGCAGAATCAAGTGCAATTTCGGCTTGTTTTCCTGTTACACCTTTATTTCTCAAATCAATGAGCATTAAATGATTATCTGTACCACCACTGACGATGTCATAACCTTTTTGAATTAATGCATCTGCCATTGATTGAGCATTTTTCACAACCTGCTTGGTATATTCATCAAACTCATCGGACAATGCTTCTTTGAAAGCAACTGCTTTTGCAGCGATCACATGCATGAGTGGTCCGCCTTGAATTCCGGGCATAACCATTGAATCTAGCAATTCACCCATGAGTTTTTTGCGACCTGATTTTGGTGCAACGGCTCCAAATGGATTTTCATAATTATTACCCATCATGATTATTCCACCGCGTGGCCCTCTGAGTGTCTTATGCGTTGTACTTGTAACAATATCACAATAAGGAATCGGATTATCCAATCTCCCTTTCGCAATCAAACCTGCAGGATGAGCAATGTCAGCAAGGAGATATGCACCTATTGAATCTGCAATGGTTCTAAATGCTTTAAAATCAATATTACGAGAGTATGCAGAAGCACCAACAGTGATCATTTTTGGTTTATGTTCTTTGGCAAGATCCGCTACTTTATCATAATCTATTCTTCCCGTCTCTTTATCAAGTCCATAAGGTATAAAATTATAGAACTTACCAGAAAAGTTTACAGGAGAACCATGTGTGAGATGACCTCCATGTGATAAATCCATCCCAAGAACTGTATCTCCAGGATTCAAATACACAAAATACACGGCCATATTGGCACCACTGCCACTATGTGGCTGAACATTCACATATTCGGCACCAAATAGTTGTTTAAGTCTTTCTCTGGCAATGTCTTCTGCGATATCAACCCATTCACAGCCACCATAATAGCGCTTGCCGGGATATCCTTCCGCATATTTATTTGTTAATACCGAACCTTGGACTTCCATGACAGCGCGTGATGTGAAATTTTCGCTGGCTATGAGCTCTATCTTATCACATTGGCGGGAATATTCACCTTCCAATGCTGAGTATAATTCCGGATCTTGTTGTTTGGTGATTTCGTACATGGCTTATTGTTGGATAAATCTAATGGAAGAATAACTACCTTCTTGATTCAAACGAGCAACATACACTCCTGGTAACAAATGAGGAAGCGTTATTGTAGATGTTCCCGGTTGTAATTGATCAAATGAACATACTGTGCGGCCAAATAAATCAATTATTCCAATTTGGGTATTTCCTGATGTAGCCGGAAAAGTCAATATACCATTCATTCCATGCGAAATTGGATGACTCAATATTCGCAAGGAAGATTCTTGAGTAATTTCCTCATTCACGGAAACTGGGGACTCAGCTTCGAAACAGAATGTTTCACCGGTGACTGCATGCACAAAGCATGACATAGCAGGAGCTAATGAATCAGATTGATCTTCAAAAGTAAAAGACCATAATGGTGAACCTACTGTGAAAGGTATTCCAGGTAATTCAAATGGAAATGAGAATAGTGCTATAAAGGATGATTTTGCGTTGGGATTCACTTTTGAGAAATCTTGATACATTTTGTTAGCATTCATCGCATTTGTTATTGCATCAGAATTCAACATTGTTGAAACCGGCAATGAATCCTGTCCGAGTAGATCTAAATCGCCCGGAGCAGCATCTGCCGGAATTGGAAATTGTTGCAGACCAAGAAAAGGTACTTTGATAAATGCCAAAAGCTTGGTTTGGGGATTTCCATTTGCATCTGTTATGGAAAGGACATAGATCCATAATGGTGATCTACCTGTTTTCATATCAAATGCACCACCCAATAATCCACCATTTCCTCCTAAACCTGCTGTATCTCCAATTGTAGCGATAGCTGATATGGAAAGTGGTTTTAAGGGAGTAACCCAGCCTGAATCTGTTGCAGCCTTTTTAACACTTGGCAATGCTTCCTTAACCAAATAGGGTTGCGTTAATTGTGCCTTTGCATTTGATGTAATGCCAAATAACAGGCAACTTAGAATGACTAGTAAAGTAATTTTCTTCGATGACATACTGCCTCCCAAGACATGGAACTTGTTTTATTGTAATTATCATAAAGGCAAATTTAGGGAAATCATACAGCATGTTCATGCAATTATGTCACTTTAATTCAAGATTGTCAATAATAAGTCCATGAAACAAAGTCCGAGTATTTGTAATTTTGTATGTCTCAAATCTTGACATAACATTCAATATCATATGAATATCACCAAAGAAGATTGGATTGGAATTGCCAAAAACCTTGTCATTTCCCGACTCATCGATACCATAGAAGAAAGTGAACTTGCTCCGTCAGGCAAGGTTCTATATCAGTTTTCTTCAAAAGGTCATGAATTAGGACAGATTATACTGGCTCATTTTTTGAACAACCCACATGATGGTGCAACAGTATACTATCGCTCCAGACCTTTCGTACTTGCTGCAGGAATGACCATTGAGGAGGCTTTTGCGGGTCCAATTTCAAATTCAGGCAGTCTGAATGGTGGCCGTGATATTGGAGTGGTACATCATCTTCCACCAAGAAAAGGTGTTACAATAATGCCTGCTAGCGGGGATGTTGGAGCACAATATACACCTGCTGTAGGATGGGCTCAAGCCGCGGTCTATAGATCAACCGTATTGGAAGAAGAAGATTGGAAGGAATCGATTGCCGTTGCTCTAGGCGGCGATGCTTCATGTGCAACAAATGGTTTTTGGTCAGCATTAACAATCGCCACAACGCAGAATTTCCCGATGATTTTTTTCATTGAGGACAATAATTATGGCATTTCCGTAACAGGCGACTATCAAACTCCTGGCTCAAACATTGCCCATAATTTAGCTGCATTTTCCAATTTATTGATTTTGGAAGGTGATGGAACTGATCCCGAAGAAGCTGCTGAATTGATTCATGATGCCGTTGAACATGCTCGTAAGCGCAAATCACCGGTTCTTATACGACTTGATGTACCAAGGATTTGTGGACATTCCGGAAAGGACACACAAACATATAAATCTGAAAAGCAAAAGAAGAAGGATTTGGAGCGAGATCCTCTACATTCCTTGAAAAAGTTTCTTCTAAAGAAGAAATTCCTAAAAGAAAAAGAATGGGATATCTTATTTGCTGAGTGCGAAACACAGGTTCGCGCAGATTTGGAAAAAGCACTTGCACTATCTATCCCAACATCTGAAGGAATACTCAATCATGTATTTCATGATGGAGTCAATCAGCAAATAGGTGGACTTGCCCCGGAGAATGTTCGATTACACTCATTACCTGAGGAAAGCGAACAGAAACGCATGAATTTCATTGAAGGTATTAGAAAAACTCTAGATACTGAACTTATGAGCAATCAACGATTGATCATTTTCGGTGAAGATGTTGGTGCAAAAGGTGGGGTTCATGGTGCAACCATTGATTTACAACTCAAACATGGTGCAGATAGAGTATTCGACACTTCCCTTTCCGAAGAAGGGATCATTGGTCGCTCGCTTGGACTTGCCTATGCCGGTCTAATGCCAGTACCTGAAATTCAGTTCAGAAAATATCTGGATCCTGCAATGGAGCAATTCAATGATGCGGGAACTGTTCGTTGGCGAACAAATAATACATTTGCTTGTCCATTTGTTGTTCGCATTCCTGTTGGTCACAGTAAAGTTGTTGGCGATCCTTGGCATAGCGTTTCAGGTGAAGCTATTTTTGCTCATACAATCGGCTGGCGCATTGCATTTCCAAGTACGATTCAAGATGCCGTTGGATTATTGCGATCAGCCATTCGTGGAAATGATCCAACAGTATTCCTAGAGCATAGAAATCTACTCGATACGCTTCCAGGAAGAGGTAATTATCCCGGCGATCATCATATTGTCCCATTCGGTGTGGCCAATGTTTTGAGCGAAGGAACAGATGCAACCATCGTCACTTGGGGCGAAATGGTACATCGCATTCTGGAAGTTCAAAAGCAATTAAGTGAGTATTCACTTGAAATCATCGATTTGAGAACAATCAGTCCATGGGACAGAGATTGTGTTTTAAAATCAGTTAAAAAGACCGGTCATTGCATGATTGCTCATGAAGATGCAATTACCGCAGGCTTTGGAGCTGAAATCGCGGCAACCATCACTGAAGAAGCATTTGCATATTTGGATGCACCCGTTATGCGCATTGCTACGCCTGACATTCCAATTCCATATAATAAACAATTGATGGATGCTGTTATTCCAACAACGCAACTCATCAAGGAACGATTGGAACAACTCCTGCGTTTTTGAACCGAACTATCATCATTACAGAGGATTGCGCAATGCAGCGCATAATGTTTAAATCGAAAATACATCGTGCCACCATAACGCAAGCAGAATTGCATTATGAGGGCAGTCTCACCATAGATCTTGATCTCATGGATGCTGCTGATTTATTACCATATGAAAAAGTTGCCATTGTCAATATCAATAATGGCGAACGATTGGAGACATATGTCATTCCCGGTGATAGAGGAAGCAAAACCATTTGCATGAATGGTGCAGCGGCTCGAAAAGGTGTGATAGGCGATCGCATCATCATCATTAGTTATGCTACAATGTCTCAAGACGAAGCAAAAGATTATGCTCCAACAATTGTTTTGGTGAATGAACTCAATGAAATCATTGAGACATCACATATCGTTGAAGCGAATACTATCATGCATGGTTGATCATGGAATTAGCAATCATTATACTTGCCGCCGGGAAAGGCACCAGAATGGGCCTGACGGACAAACCCAAAGTAATGGCCGAACTCTCCGGAAAACCTCTGATTGGTCATGTGATTGATGCAATATTACCCTTGGCTCCACAGCATGTCATTCCTGTAATTGGATTCAAAAAAGAAATGGTCGAAGAGTATCTTGACGCTCATTTCAATGGATTAACTCCTGTCTATCAAACAGAACAATTGGGAACCGGTCATGCAGTGATGCAGGCAAATGAAAGATTACAGGATTTCACGGGTCAAGTATTAATTCTCACCGGCGATACACCACTCATACAAACAAAAACACTTGCAGAATTACTCATTCAATCAGAGAATCTTCCAACAATTCCTGATGCAATTACGGTCACAACTTTTCTAGATGATCCTAAAGGATATGGTCGTATCCTTCGATCAGCCGCAGGTGATTTTATTGGTATCGTTGAAGAAAAAGATGCTACAGATTCACAAAGAGGAATCCAAGAAATCAATACGGGAATGTTTTTGGTCAATTCTTTATCACTCTTTGAAGCACTTGGAAATATATCAAATGCGAATGCGCAAGGAGAGTATTATTTGACGGATATCATAGCATATCTTCATGGAAAACAGAAACATGTCTATGCAATTCCCTCTTTGAATTCTACTGAATTCATGGGCATAAACACTTTGCAGGAATTGGCTAATGCTGAAGAGGTTTATGCAAACATGCAAAAGGATAATCGCTGATGCTACAAGGAATCAATCATATCGGAATCGCTGTCAAGGATCTTGAAGTAAGTAAACAACGCTATGCGCAATTGTTCAGAGTTGAACAATTCCATGAAGAAACAATCGAAATGCAAAAGGTTCGCATAGCATCATTTTCACTCAATGGTGTTTTGATTGAACTCACGGCTGCTATTTCTGACGATTCACCCATCGCACAATTCATAGCAAAAAGAGGTGAAGGTATTCACCACATAGCATTCACATCAAATGCAATTGAAGATGATCTGTCGCATGCTGAAGAACATGGCATTAGACTCATCAATCAGATACCTGTTCCCGGCGCACATGATATGCAAATCGCATTTTTACATCCGAGTTCAACTGGCGGAGTATTAATGGAATTTTGTCAACCAAACCATACCGATACACATGAATGAACAAGTTATTCGCGAAGCAATAGATTCGATTTTAGATCCAGATTTGGCAATCACTCTCAAAGACCTCAATGCAATAAAATCAATAGAAATTGATGGCATGTCCATTTCAGTTTATATAGAATTATATCCTCCGGTACATTGGATTGCAAAAGTAATTGAAGATGAAATTCGCGAAAAGATTCTTGTCATTTCGGAAGGTTATGAAATTAGAATTTATGTTCGCGAAATCATAACTCCAAGAGCAACAAATCCAAATGTGCTCCCAACTGTAAAGCATCTCATTGCAGTATCATCCGGAAAAGGTGGAGTTGGAAAATCTACGATAGCTGCAAATCTAGCGGCTTCACTTGCACAAAGAGGTGCCAGTGTTGGACTTCTTGATGCAGATATTTATGGACCAAGCATTCCTACAATGTATGGAGTTGCAGGAGCGCAAATGGAGGCCGAGAAGACAGAATCAGGTGCTTTAATTGGATTTCCAATTGAACAATATGGCGTAAAAATAGCATCTATCGGTTTTATCATGGATCGCGATCAAGCGGCCATAATGCGAGGCCCGATGCTCGCAGGCTATTTCACAACATTGATGGATCAAATTGCATGGGGTGATTTGGATTTTCTCGTCTTTGATTTGCCTCCCGGAACAGGCGACATCCAATTGACACTAACTCAAAGAGTTCCACTTGATGGGGCAGTGATTGTTACCACACCTCAAGAAATTTCCGTTTCAGATGTTCGAAGAAGCATCAGCATGTTTAAGAAGGTGAATGTAACCATACTCGGCATCATCGAAAACATGAGTTATTTCGTGCCCCCGGATGCCCCTGAAAAACAATACTATATCTTCGGTAAAGGTGGTGGAGAACAAGTTGCTACTGAGTCAGGTGTTCCATTTCTTGGTGCCGTCCCACTCACTATTGACACCAGAGAAGGCGGCGACAATGGATTTCCGGTGGTATTGAACCCTGATTTTTTGGCTCAAGGTGATATCATTCGAGATATCACTGCTTCCATAGTATCAATGATACGCAAGAATGCTCATGCATCAAGAAATGCACAAACTATTTCAATAACTCTTTAATGAATACAGAAGAAGTCATAGTAAAAATTCAAGCAATCCTTGACCAATTAAGACCGTATTTACAGGCAGATGGTGGGGACATTGAATTTGTGGCTTATGAAGATCAAATCGGCGTGGTTGAAGTTCGATTCTTAGGACAATGTGCGCAATGTCCCATGCAATTAATGACACTTCGTGCCGGAGTTGAACGATGGTTATTGGCAGGAATTCCATCTCTGAAACGCATTGAAGCGGTGAGATAAGATTATTGAAAAGAAAATGATTTGTGTTTTTGAAAAAATATTTTGAGGGGGCGAATAGCTCAGCTGGTCCAGAGCGCCTGCCTTACAAGCAGGATGTCGGGGGTTCAAATCCCTCTTCGCCCACAACATTAAAGCCCTGTTTTTCAGGGCTTTTTTCGTTTCCGTTCATTTCGACAGCGTTCAGAGCAGTATTTCACTTCATCCCAAACTTTTTCCCATTTTTTTCGCCAGACAAATTCTCTGGAGCATGTCTCACACATTTTACTGGCAAGAAATTGTTTTTTCATGATTAGGATTGAAGCAATTGTTTCAAACACTGTTGCACTAGCGTACCATCTGCCTTTCCACGAAGCTCTTTCATTGCAAGTCCCATCACCTTCCCCATATCTTTTGGTCCTTCCGCACCAACTTGTTGAATAATCAACTTTAGTGCATCTACAACTTCTGATTCGGATAATTGTTCGGGCAAATATGCTGCGATGATAGCAAGCTCAGATTCTTCCTTTTCCAATAAATCTTGTCTTCCCGCTTGCTTATACATTTCAATGGCATCTTTTCTCTTCTTTGATGCATTTAACAGAATCTTCTGTGCATCTTCTTCGGACATATCCTTACCGGTTCCGCTTTTGCTGAATTCGATAATTGAAGCCCGTAAACTACGAAGTGTTTCCAGGCGTAGTTTATCGCCAGACTTCATGGATTCCTTCAAATCTTCATTGATTTGTTGTTCAAATGTCATGATTATCTCCAAATGTTATTCAAAAATACTCTCTCATCACTTCATGACAAAAGAGAGGCTTTGGAAAAAGAGTTTGCAAGGGGTATTTTGCGATTCATTCAAACAAATAATTCATGAGTCTATTCGAATGACCACAAAGTTGACTACCTCAAGTTTATATTCCTGGCCGCTCATTATTGGAATATCGATACTCACCACAATGATATTCTTTTCGGATATTCTTTTTGGTTCATCCTATTTCTGGGATGATATATCGCAGTATGTATATCCTATGGCAAGTTTTGGAGCATCCATGACTGCAAAGGGAGAGATTCCATTTTGGAATCCATTCATGTTCAATGGAATGCCATTTCTTGCCGACTTTCAGGCACAATATTTTTATCCGGCCCATTGGATTTTCCCGTATTTCATTGATCCTACAAGCGGGATGCTGAAAGCCAAGGTGATTGAATATGTCATCATTTTACATTTTGTGATTGCGCAACTCAGCATGGTCTATTTAATGCGCGGATTGGGAGTGAGTCAATGGGGTGCGATTCTAACCTCAATTGCATATGCATTTAGCGGTGCAATGGCCGTTCGAACCAATCATCCGATGATTATCTATCATTTGGCATTGTTCCCACTCATTGTACACCATGTATTGAAAGGCATACAACTCTTCAGATTACAGAATATTCTGTATGCCGGATTATTACTTGGCATTGCAGTTCTTGCAGGACATGCACAAACATCGACATATATATTGATTTTCTTGGCTGTGCTTGGATTTATTCATGTGATTCAGGGAATAATGAAGAAGGAATTGAATGGATTGTCTGCCGTGAAAAGTCTTTCTCTATTGGCATTACCTGTAATTATTGCATCTTCCATTGCGTCGATTCAGTATTTGCCTGGTCAAGAATTGGCATCTTTCTCCGAGAGAAATGATATCACTTATGAAAAGACCACGGATGGCTCCATGCAGATTTCACAATTGTTTCATATGATTCTTCCTTCACTTCATGGAAAGATCATTGGAAATCCGGGACCCAAAGATTCAGATGCTCAATTCATGATGTTGGATGCGAATAATCAACCCGTTCAAACACATTGGTATTGGGATACAGCATTTTATTTCGGAATTCTTGCGGTGATATTGGGAGTATTATCCTTTCTCGTTTTACCAAGAACACCCATCATATTGACATGTCAATATCTATGGATATTTGCATTTCTTTATGGTATCGGAAATAATGGATTTTTACATGGTTTGCTTTCGAATATTCCAATATTCGGTCAATTCAGAAATCCAGGAAGGATGATGTTTTATGCCGCATTTGGATTTCCATTATTGGCCGGCTTGACATTTGATGCTCTCCCCTCCCTTTTCAAAGACTCCACACTGAGAACACGCACATATATTCTTATTGGCATACCATTGACTCTACTCATTCTTGGAGTACTGGGAATTCTGCAATCTTTTGCATCCGTACATGAACCACTAAGTTCATATGTTTCTAGCCAAGCGGGAATCATTCTTGTGATTGCGATCATTGGTATTGGTCTTATCTATCTTCGAGGCAATGGGAAGGTCAATCCAATGATAGCGGGCCTTGCGATTTCCTCTTTGTTGTTCATTGATCTTAGCATGCAATTCAAAGGATTTCATGGATCAAAAGAGAATCCTGAAAGTATGTATGTACTTTCAAATGAGTTGAAATCCCAACTCGCCATCAATCCTCCAAATTCCATTTTTCGTGTGTCAATGAGAAATCAATATGGCATGGCATTTCAAAGGAATGGGGGCATGGCCTCCGGCATTATGCTCTATGAGGGATATAATCCCATTTTGCTTGCAAGAAGAAATCCTCCACTCCAATCTGAAGAAGATAGATTTGATGTATTAAACATACGCTATGCTCTCTCGCTTGATTCCACATCAGGTTCATTGTATTTCAGAAAACGAGAAAGCGCTTATGGTCACGCAAGAATGGTATATAATGCAAAAGTCTTCTCAGATGATTCTTCATTGAAAAGAGCCATAATGAAGGCCGGATCAGACATGCGTCATACGGCGTATCTTGAGAAAAAGCCATCAATTTCATTGTCAGGACAGATGCCTGATTCAGTAAAGCATATTGTAAAAACATTGACATATGAGCCGAATCATCAAGTATACTCCATAGAAACAAGTCAACCCGGAATCCTTTGTCTCAGTGAAATTTGGTTTCCTTCATGGAAAGCAACATTGGATGGATCATCGGTAGACATAAACCGAGTGAACTGGTCATTAAGAGGGATTGAGATTCCTGCAGGAAAGCATACATTGGAATTGCATTTCATTTCTAATTCCTATGAAACAGGAAGAACCATCAGTTATGCAGGTTTTGGCATCACAATCATTGGCATTGCGATTGGTTTATTCATGCAAAGAAGGAAGAACAATCAATCATGAAATATCTCTGCATAGTATTTGCTGTGATCTTCCTCACTTCTTGTTCGGATGAAAAAGAGCAACAATTGCCATCTCAGAATCGCAAGAATCAATGGCCCGCTTCAAAAGTATTTACAGGCAACAATAATTCTTTTGTCATTTCATTGTCAAAAGAGCTAAATGGAATTTCTTTTAAGCAAAGAGATACCTTAAAAACCATTTATGACAATGCGATACAAGATGTGTACTTGATGGAGAATGATTCAATTTCCATGACCATTAGCGTGGCGAGCTATTCCAAAAATGTGATTCAAAAACGGAAGCCCGAAAAACTCTTTGAATCCGCTATGAATTATTTTCTTCATGCCATGGATGCAAAAAGTACTCAATCAATGAAATGTGTCAAAGCAATACACAACAAATCAACTGAGGGTTTACGAACTTTTTACACCATGCTCGATGGGATGACAAGATACTATGGCACTTCGGAAATGTATCTTTTCGATGACAGACTCTATCACATTGCCATTTTGACGACTTCCAAAGATGCATTCTCAAATTCTCCATCAATTGCCCTTGCTTTTCATTCATTCATGCCGCAATGAGTATGTCGCAGATATCGCTTCATCAAGAAATCATTGATCTAAAAAATCAGATTCTCAAATCCAGAAGAGAATTGCAGGAATTGATGCATGAGCATCATCGAATGAAGGAACACGAGAAAAGCTCTTTACATGCCGAATATGATATACATTTCAAACATCTGGAGATTGAAATTCAGCAGAAAGCATTGCAAAACAGCGAATTGCAAAGAAGAGCTGAGTTATTGATGACGAAATTTCAGAGAGGGGAAAAATTAACTCCTGAGTTGATTGCATTGATTCATAAAGTGGTTGACAAAGAATTCGCTGCATTAAAAGACAGAATGCAAGAATTACTTAGTCAGCAATCAAAAGCGAAGATTGCATTAGATCATTCACATGTTCATGCATCTCTACCAAAGTTGTATAAAGAATTGGCAAAGAAACTACATCCAGATTCCGGCGCCGATCCGGATCTAACTCAGAAATATTGGATTTCAGTACAAAAAGCATATGATGAGAAAGATCTTCATACACTTCATGCACTACACACACTCATATGCAACTCTCCCCTAGTAGTTTCAGATTCATTGGAAGAATCAAGCTCTAATAAAGAAGAATTGATGCATGAATTACAAAAAGTACAAACTCTGATAAGCAAAGAAGTTGAATATATAGCAAAACTCAAAACTCAGATTCCATTCTGCTATGCATTGGGTTTGAAAGATTCCAATTGGATTACTAATCATGGAATCACACTCAATCAGCAAATAGAGAAATACTCTGCCGAGATTCGCAAATCTCAAGATATCATCAAGATGTTGACAGGAAGTGAATGGATCATTGATCAGGAAATGCTCGAGAATACCGATCCTTCAATTAAAGAAAAAAGAGTGTATACCGAAGAATTCATTGATGCAACATATTTTAGCGGACGACATTAATTTATGGTTACTCTATGTCTCATTTAGCAGGTTTACGAAATTCAGCGATGAATGCAGCGGTTATTGTGGCTGCACTCGGTTATTTTGTTGATATCTATGATCTCATTCTCTTCAGTGTTGTCCGAGTTCCCAGCTTGGCATCACTTGGTTTATTGCCTGAACAAATCACATCACAAGGTTTGTTTTTATTGAACATGCAGATGGCCGGAACTTTGATTGGTGGCGTGTTCTGGGGAGTTTTAGGTGATAAAAAAGGAAGAATATCCACTTTATTTGGTTCTATATTATTATACTCATTGGCTAATACATTAAATGCCTTTGTGGTTTCTGTAGAGCAATATGCGATTCTTCGTTTCATAGCCGGTATTGGACTTGCCGGTGAATTGGGAGTAGGCATTACTCTTGTCTCCGAAGTATTGCCAAAAGATCAAAGAGGTTATGGCACAATGATAGTAGCCGGAATTGGTGTCACGGGAGCTTTACTCGCAAATATGGTTGCAAAGTTGGATTGGAGAACTGCCTATATCGTTGGTGGAATAATGGGGTTAGCATTATTGTTATTGCGGATCAAAGTGGTGGAATCAGATATGTTTTCTAATGTCAAGAAATCAGATCATAAAAAAGGAAGCTTATTGCAATTGCTCACGACCCCGCATTTACTCAGACGCTTTATTCTGTGCATTTTGATTGGAATGCCTACTTGGTTTGTGGTTGGTATTTTGGTGACTCTTGCACCTGAATTTGCCAAAGAGCATGGTATAACCGAAAAGATATCGGGAGGAGATGCAATCGCATTTTGCTATGCAGGGCTTGCCATTGGAGATTTTCTTTCAGGATGGCTCAGCCAGGTTTATAAGAGCAGAAGAAAAGTCATGTTACAGTTTTTGACATTCAATGCATTCTGTTTCATCGGCTATCTTACAATACCTTTTTCAAGTGCAATAATGATGTATTGGTGGATTTTCATATTGGGAATTTCAGTAGGTTTTTGGGCAATTTTCGTTACGATTGCAGCGGAGCAATTTGGAACCAATCTTCGAGCGACAGTTGCAACCACCGTACCCAATATTGCTCGTGGGTCACTCAATATCATATCTGTGGCTTTTGCAGCTCTCATACCAATGATAGGTATGAAATATGCCGCACTTTGCGTAGGACTTGCCTGTACTGCAATTGCCATCATATCAGTATTACCCTTGGAAGAGACATTCGGTAAAGACATGAATTATGTGGAGGTTTGAAAGGAACGATTAGTCTATCCAGCGTGTTACAAGCGCATCATTAACAAGGTATATCCATCATGCATTTGATCATCATCGCAATTTCTTTCTTGCTTGCTTCCCCACTTTTTGCAAATGATGCTTTATTATTAAAAGTCAGAGACAAAGTTCGTACAATCAAAGATTTCAGAGCAGAGGCAGTTATCACTCTAAATGTTGAGTTTTTAAAAGCCAAGCCTTCTAAAGCCACAATACTCTACAAAGCACCGGGTAGACTTAAAGTCAAGTCCGAAGGTTTTTCCATGCTTCCCAAACAAGGTGCAGGTTTACCATTTGCTGCATTATTGGAATCCCCATTCACAAGTGTTGATCTTCCAGATGAAAATATCAAGGGAATAGTGTATAAAGTAAAAAAAGTCATTCCCATTGCTGATACAGGTCAGATCATTGTAGCAACAGTATGGATCGATTCTAAGAAAGAATTGATAGGCAAGATGTCTGCTGTGACCAAAGGTGGAACTATCATCATGGACATGAATTATGAGAAGCAATTTGAAAGATATGCTCTGCCATCCTCAATTTTTATGTCATTTGATGTCCCCGCTTTCTCGCTCCCAAAATCCATGACAGGTGATTTACTAGCAGAAAAGAAGAAGGGTGGTGAGAAGAAGAATACAAAAGGGAGCGCACAAATCGCTTACACAAATATCATAGTCAATAAAGGAATCACTGAGGATCAATTTCGTTAAATCTTTCTGAACATTGCATGTGATAATTGATTGCAGTTTTTGGAACCGGTAAGAAACATGATTCTTTTCAGATTTATCATGTTATCCTCCAGTAATGCTTGAACAGCTTGAATTCCATTCTCATGATATGCCAGTAGAATAGGTCTAGCCATACCGACTGATGTTGCTCCCATTGCAATAGACATCGCTATATCATGCGTATTCCTGATTCCACCTGAAGACATTATACTCATTCCAACTTTACCGCAATACTCCCGAAGTGATAGCAAACAATAGGAAGTTGGCATTCCCCATTCTCTGAAGTATTCTGAAAACTCACTTTGATTTCTTTTCATTTCAACCGCAGACCAACTGGTGCCACCTTTTCCCGCTACATCGATTGCATCCACTCCGATATCATGTAATTTTTTGGCTAACTCCAAAGAAATACCGGAACCCACTTCCTTGACAATGATTGGAATGTCAATTTTTCCACGAATTTGTTCAATTCCTCGCAATACACCGGAAAATCTCGTATTCCCTTCAGGTTGAAACAACTCTTGCAAAGGATTAGCATGTACTGTTAGAAAGTTTGCGTCAATCCTATCAATGATAGACAAAATTCCCGCCTGATGTTCACTACATGCTATTTCTGTTGCGCCAATATTTGCTGATATCAATCCATTTGGAGCTCTTTTTCTAGCAATGGTGAATGATTCATCAGATGCAAGATCGTATAACATTGATCTCTGTGATCCGAGCACAAATGGAATATTCATATCTGAACATAATTCAGCCAATTCACCATTAATGTTAACTGCATCATTAATTCCACCTGTCATTCCTGAAATAAACAGTGGAGCACTGATGTCATGACCCAAGAAATTGACTTGAAGTTCAATATCTTCATAATCAATCTCAGGCAATGCCACATGAAGGAATTCATATGCATCAAAACCACTGCCCGAAGCATGCTCAATTTCGGGTCCAAGACAGATATCAATATGATCGCGTTTACGATTTGAGTGTGAATGCATGTGTCAATCGTATGAAATTCATGCCGGTCATTTGCTTCACAAGTTGCCGGCACTCCAAAGCCAATAAAGTAGATAGAACATTGGACATAGTAAATGTAGTCAATGCAATAATTTGATCTATATGCAATGGTTCATCGCCCAATACTTGCAATATAGCATGTTCATTTGAATCACATTCGCTGCATTTTATGGGTACTGTGACATGTTCCTTTATTTGAACCAACATGTCTAGTGGAGATTGAGTCAAGATTGCTTTTTGTTGGGCAAGTAATAAATGATTTCCTTCAGACATTGGAGAGTAAATACTTCCCGGAATGGCATATAGATCTCTATTTTGATCGAAGGCAAATTGAGCGGTTATCATTGATCCACCTGATTTACCGCTTTCAACAATTAATACAGCAGAACTCAGACCACTAATGATGCGATTTCTTCTAGGAAAAAATGGAGGTTTTGCCTTTACATTCATTGAATATTCGCTGATGACTGCACCACCTTTTTCAATAATTTCATCCGATAGCCACTTTGCAGATTTAGGACTAATCATTTCATGTCCTGATGCTATAACGGCATAAGTTAAACCATTTGAATTCAATGTTGAGCGATGCGCTATGGTATCAATGCCTTGTGCCAATCCACTGATGATGCATATTCCATGTCGTGAAAATTCTTCGGCATATTGTTCCGTAACTCTTTGTCCATAAAGCGTTGGATTCCTTGTCCCTACAATTGCATACCCCATTGAATGATTCAAAGAACCTTTTACATAGAGTAATGGAGGAGGATACTCTATATGTTTGAGAGTTTCTGGATAGTTTTCGCAATTAAACGTAATGATTGAGATATTGTATTGTTCATGTTGTTCCCTATGATTTCTTCCTATTTGAATGATATGTTCTGCGTTTGATTGTTCATTTCCCAAAAATAATGGCTGTGTCAAGCCATATCTACAATAGGATTCAAGAGAGGAGTATTTTTCGACAATTGATCGAAGTAGTGGTCCATGGATTGAACTCAACAAAGACAATCCAATGATTTCATTAGCTCCCCATCGCATATTATTCTGCATACTACCCCTTAATTCAATGACTGAATGACCTCCCTACCTGAAGCGAAACCATTTGCAAGTGCATTCTCTACGCTAGATGCGGCATCATTGTCAGATGCACCGAAGAAGATATTTCCATGTCTGGCAGAAGCCAATTGAGCCGGACCATTATGTGAGCCGGGAAATGGTATTGCAAGGGCATGTCCCCATCCAAATACTTCAATTTGAGAAATTGAATCAAGCGACTTGCCAAGATACTTCATTGTTTTTGAAATAATGTCTACACCATGTTTGGCCATGGCTTGATCATCCAACAAAACACTTCTTTGCTGTTGTGGCATTGCACCAAAAATTGAGTACACATGATGATCATACTTCTTCTTAGATCCTTGCATTGCATTTGAACAAATGATATCAGTACAAAATGGGGTAGCCTCGGGAGTCCATACATCCATGATATGATTCGGAAAGAGTTCTTCTTCACATGTAAAATGCATGGTGGCATATGGAGGATATTGCATTGACATCATCGCTGATCTTTGAGCGTCTGGTAAATCTTGAATCATAAAAGCAGAAACATGTTTTTGACCTGTCATAATGATTTTTTTTGCCTTCACTTTTCTGATTTCATTGTCATCACTCACACAGGATACTTCAACGCCATCTTTTGTATTTACAATTGCAAATGCCAAATGATTTGTCATCACCTTTTCCTGTGGGATCAGAGTAGCAATTGCTTTGTACAGTGCATTCATACCACCAGGAAAAGTAAAGCGATCTTTTCCAAACTCGCTTCCAATCTCAGAAGAATAAAAGTTTAATAAGCAATATGCATTGGATTCATTTAATGCACCACCCATTGAAGATCTTGAATAAAGATCAAGCAATGTTTCAAGATATGGGGAAGAAAATTGAGACAGATAATCCTTTGCAGATTGTGCATCCAATTCTGCTTCATATTTCGACAATACTCGAGGCAAAGGATAGGAAGGGACCTTTTGATCATTTAAAAGCACATCCCTGAATAGCTTCATACCATCTTTTTCAATTTGAGATACTTCTAAAGATTGAAGAGATGCATCTGACCAAAAATTACCAATCAATTGTCCTTGATGCAATACCGCATCTTCAGGTGCGGGCAATGGTTGCAAGCCTGTTCTTGCACAGATCTTTTTAATATCATCCGAGTAATCAACAAAATAAACAGAGCCATATGGATATTTTATATCATGCATGCTTCCATGAATTCCTGCACCTCCTACTTGACTTTCATTTTCAAGCAATAACACATCGTAACCCGCATCATGTAATGTCAATGCAGCTGCCAAACCAGAAGCTCCTGCTCCGATTATTACTACATCACATTGCAATGGTACATTATTATTCTTTGCCCCATCTATACTTTTATCACGCACATATTGATGTGCAATGGAGAATCTTTGTCTTTTGAGTATGGTCTCAGGATTAGGACCGGCAACCCTTTGTATTTTAGATGTGTCATCTCCACAACCGTGCAGTGCGAGAAATGCTGCACCGGTTCCCCCGATCAGCACTTTAAGAAAATCTCTTCTATCTGAATAATTGCTCATCTTTCTTTAAAATAATGAGGGCATTCACATGAATGCCCTGCAAGATAGGAAAAAAGTCTTCAGATGCTATTACTGAATCATACCTTGGTAACTACTATATAAATTGGTCCGATATAGCGTTTTCCTTTCGCTGTTTTATACTTTGGAGGTGGATTAATGCTATCAGTCTGACCTGAAGCTTTGAGTACTATTTTCTGCTCGCGTACCCCATTATCTACCAAATACTTCTTGATTGCTTGAGCTCTTTCCATGGTGAATGTCTCATTCACCGCTGGGTCACCTTCGGCATCTGGATATGTCTGAATTTCAACTGTAACACCTGGATTTAAGATCATCATTTTTTTTACATCTGCCAGATAATCTTCAGCACCCACTCGAAGTTTAGACTTCTTCAATTCAAATGGAGCCACTTCCAATAGGATCTTTGTGCCTTTAGCTAGAGGCTTAACTGCAAAGTCACGAGAAACATCAGCATATTTCTTGGACACGGGAAGCGTAACTTCAAATTCATCTTTGAAATAATCAGGAGATTCAAGTTGCACTTTATAGGTTTCGCCTTGCTTCAAACCTGTTACAAGATAATAACCTGTTGCAGAGTTGCTTTTTGAAGAACCCATTTTTTTATTGTTTTTATCATAGAATGACACGATTATGCTGACAGGATTTCGAGTCGTCTGATCTATTACAGCTCCGGTAACACTCATGATTTGCTGAGCAGAAACAGAATTAAAGCTAAAAATCAAGAATAAACTTGAAAGCAGGAGATACGATAGATATTTCATTTTTTACCTCCTTTGCCTTTGGGTTTTTCTTTGCCTTTGATTGCTTCTTTTTTCTCGACCAACATTTTGACAGTACCATCGGCGCAACCAACCATGATATGATCGGCACTACTGGTTAAATCAACACCCCAGATATCAGAACCTACATCCATCGACATCAAATTTTCACCTGTATCACTATTCCAAAGCTTAACGAACTTGTCAAGGCTTGCAGTAACAATAGTACGATTGTCTTCTGCCCAAGAAACAGACTGAACGATTTCATTATGAGCATTGATTGTACGGAGCAAAGTGCCAGATGGCATTTCCCATATTTTAACAACGCCTTTTTCATCAGCAGAAGCAAGTCTTTTGGAATCAAAACTGTAAAGGACTGTTAATACTTGAGTATCATGTCCTGTCAGTGTCAATAATGCCTCTTTTGAGTTAATGTCTGTACTCCATATTTTGATTGTTTTATCATCACTGCATGAAGCAAGATATTGTCCATCATAACTATACGCAACATCATTTGTTTTATCAGTATGACCGCGTAAAGTCTTGACTTCCGTACGAAGTTTGGTGTCCCACAATTTTACGGTTCGATCAAAACTAGTACTAGCGATATAATCATTTTTAGGACTAAAATATACGCCAATTACTTCTGCTGTATGTCCTGTGAGTACATATTGCTGTGTGCCTGTTGCAACATCCCATACTCTTACTGTACGATCAGTGCTTGCACTAGCAATTTGCTTGTCATCACCGGAAAATGAAATATTATTGACATGACCAAGGTGACCTTTGATGGTGATCAAATCCTTCCCTTCAGGTATTGACCAAATTTTTATGCTTTCATCCAAACTAGAAGTTGCAAATCGTGTATTGTCTCCATTGACAAATACACCGAGAACTTCATCATCATGCTTTCCTACTGTTTTCAAGTCATATGTGCGCTGTTGCGCAAATGTCGAAAAAGACATCATCATATAACTTGCAATAGGGATTGCGACATACTTGAGCATATTGCGCATCTTGTGTGATTCCCAAATTACTTTAAATGTTGAGTTGTTATGTACTAATCTTAGGTTTTGAGCTTTTTGATAATCTCTTCTAATTCAGATTGTATTTGAGACAAATCAGAATTACCTTGAGATTGAACCTTGCTAACTTTTGGTATTTCTACAATGCCATCGGGATATTGTTCAAGAAAAGCTTTCCTTGCTTCCTGTATGGTTTTCCTTTCCGTTCTGATCAATCGCTTCAATTCCTTGACAATTGCCAAATCAACTGAAGTGTACATCCTATTTCCTGCTTCATTTTTCTGGGGATTGAGAAAAGCAAATTCTCTTTCCCAATAACGAAGAACATGTTGTTCTTCATCAACAATCAAGCTAACTTCTTTGATTGTATGCACTTCTGAGTCCGCCATAATGTCTTGCATCCGTGGTTCTCAATACGGACAAGGCGTCCGCCAAAGAGTAAGACACAAAAGTATTGAATTCCTTACAGTATCAGAATCAAATTCAGATAATTACGTGTTTTTTCAGTGTTATCCCATTCTCGAATTCAATGATGAGAGTAACAAATCCTCTCAAATCGGTTGATGGCAATGTAATTTCGAATCCCTGATCACCAATGATATTCCAGTTAATGAGTTGGACTCTACCCTTTATATCAATGCATCGAATTTGTGTAATCTCATGATGAAGATTCATTGGTAAGAACCATGTGTTATGCCCAATTTTACAAGGGATTTGTCCATCATCTTCAATTGATGTCATGCTTGACATATGTCGTAATGTATGCTTTGAGGCATAAAAAGTATCACCACCATTCGTGTTGTCATTGTTTGCACAATTGCTCATGACATAAAAAGTGACTTTTCCCTGATATCCATTTGCAGGGGGCAACCAAGCAAAATCCCAGTATATTTCACCTGGTACTTGAGCCAAGTTACCTTTATAGGTATGGGTTACATAAGATCTTCCAAAAGCACTTACCAAGAAAAAATCTGCACCTTGAGTTTGAACTCTTTCTTTATTCAACAGAACCCATGAACCAGCATTTTTATTGAGAGAATCAAGACATACGATTTGAAATCCAAATTTGACTTTATCTTCTTTGCGTACTCTCAGTCTAATTCCTTCCATCGCATTTCCATACAATCCATCACCATCAGAAAAGATCAAAGTATTCGTTGTATCATCATTGATTATTTCGCTCATTTCATGACAGCCTGACTGAGCACATGTGCGATCACCGGGTGCACCTGTACTACTTTCATGTGATCCAGATGATTTAAAGGTATATTCACCATTTTTTTCATCAGAAATTGCTGAAGCAATGCTTCCAAAAACAAAACACATGATGATTGAGAGTAATATTGATGATTTCATTGTATGTCAAGGAATAAATGAATGAAGAATATTACCGGTTTTCAATACATACAATCCATTTGGAAAATCAGTAAGATCAATACTTGATTGAACATAATTACCGGGATATTCTCTGTAGATATCACCTAATATTGTGTAGACTTTTATCGGTTTGGGATTGAATTCTTGATGCACGATCAAGTTTTTACCTTTTTGCTCAATCGAGATTTCTTTATTATCAAGCACAGAATTTACTTTCTGAAGAGAAATGATAGTGTCTCTCAGAAATACTCTATCACCTTTATCTCTATTGTCATTATTCGCTGAAACTGTTGCAAGGTAAAACCTGGCAAAACTAGACTGTGTTTGTGGTATGATCCATTTAAAAGTCCAAGAATGCTTCCCTCTTTGCTGTGCAAGTGTTCCCGCTTTTGTATATGTCACATATTCTCTATCCGTCAGATTCACATGATTTTGCATCATCTGAGTATGCATAGAATCTGTAATCAAAAATTCTCCCAATGCCTTTCCATTTTCATTTATTGCAGTCAATTGAAAACCGAATCTCTGAACTTCAGGGTCTTGTACATGAATAGTGATCAATGCAGTATCACCGGGAATGAAAACACCATTTCTCGTTTCTAAACTCAGTGTATGAGATACATGATTCTGTGGAATTGGTCCATCATCATGACAACCAGATTCAGCACAAGTAATTTCACCGGGGGCACCTGTTGAAGAAGGGGGTGCACCAAAGCTCAAAATTTCAGTCAAATCGGCTTGTACCATCACTCCACAGAGTGCAAAAAGACTGATGACCAGAAATAGTAGATTTTTTACCATGTTGTAATGCTTCCTTTTAACCTCCAAATATACTCATGATTACCTAATGAACAAGCAGTGGAATTGGATATATCAATGCATAGCAGTAACTATTGTATGTTTGTATGTGATTTCAATCGGAGATATAACAATGACACAAGATCAAACATCAATCAAAGCACTCAAAGACCTTCTCTATCACATGGCAGATGATGCACTCATCATTGCTCATAGAAATTCAGAATGGACAGGATTAGGACCTATTTTGGAAGAAGACATCGCATTTTCATCCATTGCTCAAGATAAGATAGGCCATGCATTGGCTCTCTATACTTTGCTTGAACAATTAGGTGAACCGGAGCCTGATATCACTGCATTCACGAGAAATGAGAAAGATTATACTTGTTGTCACTTTGTGGAATATCCTATTGGTGGATATGATTTCAGTTTAATGAGACATTTTCTTTTTGATAGCGCAGAACTATTGCGTTTTGAAATGCTTGAACGAAGTTCTTATCAACCTTTAGCAAAATTGTCAACCAAGATCCGTGGCGAAATAAAATATCACGTATTTCATGCTGATACTTGGATTATTCAATTAGGTGCACAAGGTAATGAAGAAAGTAAATCAAGAATGCAGAGTGCATTAAATGAGTGTTATCCTTTGGCTCTAGGTATTTTCGAACCTTCCGAATCCGAACACATTTTGATTGAACAGAAGATTTTCAATGGTGAGCAAGAACTTGAAAAAGCATGGCATGAAAGAATTCAAGCAATTTGCGAGAAAGCAGGTTTAACTATTCCTTCTCGTGAGACCATTACTCCTGTATATGGTGGTCGCAAAGGCTTTCATTCAGATCATCTACAACCATTGCTTGAAGAAATGACAGAAGTATTCCGAATTGATCCTTCAGCAGAATGGTGATGCATGTTAATTGCCGGTAATTGGAAAATGAATTTATTGCCTCATGAAGGCATGCTTCTCACGCATGATATTTGTGAGGGAATGAAGAGTATCTCATCGGAGACTGAGATACTCATATGTCCACCATTCACGCATTTGGCACAGTGTTCTGTCATTATTGAAAGTAATGATGCTACCATTAGCTTGGGTGCTCAAAACTGTGATTACCATGAATTTGGTGCATATACCGGAGAAATCTCACCTTTGATGCTTGCATCGATGGGCGTGGAATATGTGATTATCGGCCACTCTGAAAGAAGGGTTTTATTCAATGAATCCAATGAGATAATTGCACATAAGTGTCACGCTGTCTTAAAAGCCGGCATGATACCAATCATATGCATTGGAGAAACTTTGGAAGAAAGAAATGCAGGGAATTTCGAAGGAATTGTAAGGGAACAATTATTGTCAATGTTGAAGAATGAAGCAATCTTGGAATCTATTTTGACTTCTGACATTGTAATCGCATATGAACCTGTGTGGGCGATAGGTACAGGACTTGCCGCAGATCCCAATGAGGCAGAGAATGTCCACAAATTCATACGATCGATTCTTTATGAATATCTTCCCGGTCAATCAGACATGATTCGAATTTTATATGGTGGAAGTGTAAAACCCGAGAATGCATCTGCATATTTCGCCATGCCAAATATAGATGGTGCGCTGATTGGTGGTGCATCTTTGAATGTGGAATCATTTTTGGCAATTGCACAATCGGCCTAGCTTTACATCTCAAGTAATTTTTTTGTGATATTCTGCCTATGTCTAAACATTTGCTCTATCATTTTTCGGATGAGTAGTGAATGTGCCAATATTCCAAGTCTGCCAAAAGGCAATTCATATTCAAACACATCGCGCATTCGAGTATATCCCCCGCCCATATCCTCAAAATATCTGTATTGCACCATTTTCTTGAATGGACCTTTGACTTGTCTGTCTGCCAAGCAAGAAGGATAGTCAAAGAGGAAAAATTCCATGTGCATCCGCATTGGAATAAAGCCAAACTGCTTCACAAGCAAATTGACTCTTTGTCCCTGACCAGCAGGATCAGCATGTTCAACAATAACTTTAATGAATGGTGGAGTGATGCGAATAAGATTATTCACATCAGTGTGGAAGAGAAATACTTCTTCTATCGGTGATCTGATGATTATGTTGCGAGTAAAGGAGTGCATGGTGATTGCCTATAATTCAATCACCTCGAACATAGCATCAGAAGTAAATGTTCCCGCTGTAAATCATAGACCCATAATACTGTTATCAATGCGTGAATAGACAGTTTCTACATCTGCATCGCCATCAATATTCAGCATTTTTCCCGATCCTGCATAATACTCCAATAATGGAGCTGTCTGCTCATTATAAACATTCAAACGATGCCTTATGATATCCTCATTGTCATCTTGTCTACCCCTCAATAGCATTCTCTTTACAATTTCATCATTGTCAACGGTAATATTTACAATATGAGCAATCGCTTTTCCCTGCTTTTCCAACAATGCATCCAATGCTTGTGCCTGACCAAGTGTTCTGGGGAAACCATCAAGTATGACTCCCAAATCATATTCTGCTTTTGACATTGCTTCTTCCACGATTCCAGTCACGATGTCATCCGGTACCAAACCACCAGATTGTACATAGCTTTGAGCAGTTTTTCCGAGTTCGGTTCCGGCAGAGATGGCTGAACGGAATGCTTCACCGGTTGAGAGATGTTGAACTCCTTTACGCTCGGCAAGAATTGCGGCTTGTGTTCCTTTGCCCACTCCGGGGGCTCCAAACATGACGATGATCATTGTGACTCCGATGATCTAAAGAGAAGCAAAAATGGGTATATGCCCGAAATTGTAATGACAAATATACTGCATCTGCCCTTGTTTTCCATCACAATTCCCTTGATACTACAGATCATACCCCATTGATATAATATAGGATCTTCCGGGAAGTGGGAAATTGAGAATCATTTGGTATTCTTCATTGAGAAGATTGCGAATTTCACCTCTGATTCTAAGCATCCCGTCTAATAATCGCATTCGTAATTCAGCATGGGGATTGACAAGTATCACAGGATTCATTTTAGATTCAGGCAATTCCCCCAACATACCATAGCGTTCTCCTATGGCTGTTACCATTATTCCCAAAGAATGTGTAGAAAAAGTCGAAATCAAAGTGGAAGAAAATGTGTGTTTTGGCACATATGGTATACTACTTTCATACGTATCAGATTCAGGGCTCTTATCTATGACATGTTTGAATGCATAGTTGCATTGTATCGCTCCATTGATAATAGAAATCTTATGTCCAAAAGATGCTTCAATACCGGAAGACCATACCATGCCGATATTACTGGCTCTCCATTGTACTGGAGAAATCGGCATTGCTAGAATTTGATCTTTTACCTGCATGTGATAGATAGAGATTTCACCTTTTACATCTCCCTCATCATAAGAGCAGCCAATATCAATTCCCATTGAAGTTTCTGGTTTGAGAAACTGAGTACCATAATTGAGATAATACAATTCATTAAAAGAAGGCACTCGAAAATCTCGAGTTACCTTTCCTGATATAGTATATCCCGACAAGATTTCTTGAGCAATGGCCAAATGACCGGAAAATGCGGGTCCTTGTTGATCACTGAATGCATCCAATCGTAAACCAGCATCAATATCATGTTCTTCAATATTCATCATCCATCTGGTAAATAATGCACCTGTAGTTCTTGAGGGGTTATCTCCTGCAAAAGGTTGTAACAATTCACCTCTAAGGTCAGCATGTGCAAATACTGCACCTGATTTGATGATAATTTCATGAGAAGGCATCAGCAATAATTCAGCTTGTGAGAATAATTCTTTTGTTGAAAACACATATTTGGCTCCCTCATTGCCCGCATATAAAGCAAATGGATCCCTGAAATAGCTCCATGATGTACGAAGTGAAGTTTTTACATTAATAGTTGACCTATTTGAGACAATAGCATTGACATTACCTGCAATCATAAAATCCTGATCCCCAAAACTAGCTTCTGAATCCTCTATTTTTCCGGTAAGAACAGCACCCGGAACTCCTCTATCGCCATTCACAAATGAAGTCCAGAAAGTTGCTTTCAGCTTTTCTTCCTTGCAATGATGTGAAACTCGAGCAAAGACATTCATTTTGGAATTCCCAGCATTTCCTCTTTCAACTGATATAGATGGTACATTACCAGTTGGTTGAAATCGGATAGGAAATGTGCCATCAAAACTCAAATGGTCAGTATTCACCATGAATGATGTAGAGTTATTCGCAATACCGCCTCCGATTCGGTATATTTCTTCACCAAAACTCCCAATTCCTCCCGAAATGGAAGCAAAGCTTGTATCAGTAAGGGAATTCATTGATATATCCAATATTCCAGACATTGCTCCACTTCCAATAATTGATGAACCACCACCCATGTCCATTTCAATGGATTGTCCCGGAAACATCGCAATTGAGGAAATGTCAAAAAGACCCGATTGAGAAGATGTAAGAGGGATGCCATCCAAGAGTATGACATTTCTCAATGGACCCAATCCACGAATGGAGAATAAATTCAATGCTCCGGGCCCACCATAATCACGCAATTCTATCGAAGGAATGAGCATTGAAATCGCTTGCAACCGACTATTCCCCAAAAATCCTTGCAATTCATTACTCAATGACTTTTTAAATGAATATTTGCCATTTATTAGAAGGAAAGATGAAGAATCAGCAACTTTCACAATTGGTTTTACTATGTAAAGCGACGTGGAGTCATCCGAACTTGCTTGGAGTGACAAACTAAAATGCAACATTTGTACAATCACACATAAAATGGTGATAATGAAGAATTTACAAGTCGAAAATGCCGATGAACTAAAAAAAGACATATATTTGCATGTGTGATTGGGTCTTCTCAGCGGAAGTCCCTTTTTTGTTTGTATGGATTGTTGACATTATATCATGCCATTGGAATTACCTGGCGATATCCGCCCAATATTAGAATCTGCTTGTTCAGCACAGCATGCAACGCTGATAGATGTTGTTTTGCGAGGAACAAAAGAGCGCATGATTCTTGAATTATATGTGGATACACCAGCAGGAATTTCACTTGAGCAATGCGAGTCAATCAATCGTGCATTACTTATCGAAGCTGAGTCCAATGCCTTTTTGGATGCTGTCCGCAGCATAGAAGTTTCTTCTCCGGGGACTGATAGACCGCTGATTCACTGGTGGCAATTTCCTAGGAATATAGGCAGAACACTAGAATTGACATATACAAAAGAAGATGCTCAAATCACCGAATCATTGACATTGCTTGAAGCTGATGAACAGAAACTCATTGTTCAACAGCCGAAGAAGAAAAGCAAGAACAAGGCCGACGAAGATACGACATTCTCTTTACCCTATTCAGAAATTCATAAAGCAATCGTTCTCATTTCGCTGTAATAGATTGCATAGATAGTATCACATTACACATAGTCAACACAATGGCACGCCGTAAAGTCAAACCTAAGTACGACAAAAAGCTTATCATCGAAGCATTCGCAGAAATGGCAAGAGAAAAAAGCATTGACAAAGACCTATTGCAAGGTATGCTTGTCGAAACACTCTCCATGCTGATTAGAAAAAAGTATGGTCAGGAAGCTAATTTCGACATCGTTGTAAACATGGACAAAGGTGATTTGGAAATCTATCTCATGCGTACAATCGTTGAAGAGGTGGAAGATCCTTCTCTGGAAATCTCCATGAAAGAAATACAATCTCGTTCCGAAGAAGCGTATGAGATCGGCGATGAATTTATTGAAGAAATCACCCTTGAAAACATTTCAGATAACTTTGGAAGAAGATTGATTGCGCTTGCCACTCAAACTTTGGGACAAAGAATACGTGATGTTGAAAAGGACAATATTTTCAATGAATTCAATGACAAAGTCGGTGAAATCATTGTAGGTGAAGTATATCAAGTTCGCCCAGGAAGTCTTCTCATCATGCACAATAAAAATGAAATGCGCATGCCACGAGAAGAACAGATTCACAATGAGCGATATAAGAAAAATATGTCCATCAAGGCAGTTATCAAGGAAGTACGTAGAATGCAAGGCAGTGGCACGCCTGACATCATCGTTTCCAGATCTGCTGATGAATTCCTCGCACGCCTTTTTGAAATTGAAATCCCCGAAGTATATGATGGAATCATAGAAATCAAGTCCATCGCTCGTGATCCCGGAGAAAGAGCCAAGGTTGCTGTATTATCATATGATGAAAGAGTCGATCCTGTGGGCGCTTGCGTAGGAATGAAAGGAATTCGCATTCACTCAATCGTTCGCGAACTGAACAATGAAAACATTGATGTGATTGAATATTCAGCGGATCCAAAAGTTTTCATTGCGAAGGCATTGGCTCCAGCACGCATTCGTGATATCGTTGTATCCACAGAAACAAGATCTGCAACCGTTGTTGTGCCCGATGATCAGGTTTCCCTTGCCATTGGTCGCAATGGACAAAATGTTCGCCTTGCATCCAAATTGACAGGCTACAATATCACATTGATCAAAGAAGGTGGAGAAGACATCGAGCTTATCGAATTCAGAGATGAAATCGGTAAAGAAATGTATGAGAATATCATTAATCTTGGAATTGACACAGCAAGAGAATTCCTTGATGCCGATATTTATGATTTGCTGGAAATACCCGGCATGACAAAGAACACTCTTCTTGAAATCAGAGACATCATATTGTCTGAATTTGAAGAACAAGAAAGATCCGAGATTCGCGATGCGATTCTTGTAGCCAATACTTTTCCGGATGATTCAACTGCAGATGAAGATTCTGCAGAATAATTGAGCCTGTAGCCGGAATATTGCATGAAAGTTCATGCATTCGTTTTTTTTTAACATTCAACCATAGGTTGTATGCCTGCATCTAACGGAACACGTCTTTTTAAGCTTGCCTCCCAGATTAATATTGGGAAGGATGCCATTGTTGAATTCCTTCAAGGAAAAGGATTCACCATTGAAAACAAACCAACATCTGTCTTAAATGATGAGATGGTGGAAGTAGTCATGGACAAATTTGCCCGTGAAGCGAAAGCAGCTGAAAAGCAGAGAGAGAAACTAGAAAAATATCATCATGCTCGCAATCCTGAAAAGGGTGATTCTGAAGAATCGTCACATATTGAAGAAGCGATCATTGAAGAAATTCCCGTTACTAATATACCTGTAGAAATTGAAGAACCGGTAATGGTTGAATCGAAAGAGAAAATCATTGAGGCTCCAATTGAAGAAGTAGCATCTGAACCGGAAGTCATGCCCGAGCCTTCTGAGCCGGAAACAATTCATATTGAAATCAAAAAAGAAATCGAGCCACAACCTGAGACTATACCAGTAGCCGAACTAGTAGAGATAAAGACACCTGAAGTTGAAGTTGTCAAGGAAGCTGAAGAGGTAGTCGAAAATACTACTCCGGTGGAATCTGAAGCAGTATCTCAAGAAGATGACTCCAAAGATCCAAAAAAGAAGAGAAAGAAACGCATCATGGAAGTTGAGTATGAAGCAGGAGCAATGCCTCAGCTTCGTGGCTTAACTGTTGTTGGAAAAATTGATGTCTCCTCTCGCAGAGAAGAAGGTGGCAGATATGGTCGTCCCGATCGAAATGCAAAAAAAACCGGAGATCGTCCACAGCAACAACAAGGTGCAGGTGGAGAGCGTAGAGATAGTAGAGATAATGATCGTAGGCCAAATAGACCTACAGCAGGAAATCAGCAATCCATCGGCGAAAGACTTCGCGCTAAAGGTCAAGAGGGTGGATTAGGTCTTGCTCCAGCCAAAACGGAGGAAGATAAAGACAAAGCAGCAAAGAAGAATCTTCGTCCAGCACCTCCAAAAGATGCGAAAGGAATAGATAAGAAGAAAAAGAAAAAGAAATCCATTCGTGAGACAATCACCGAAGAGGATGTAACAAGAGCAATTCGTGAAACCCTATCCGGCATGGAAGATTCCGGTTCCGGTTTCAGAAATAAGCTCAAGCAAAGAAAGAAAATGGAGCGCGAAGAAAAAGAGGCTCGCCGTATTGAAGAAGTTGAACGCGAAAGTACAATTCTCCGCCTAACTGAATTTGTGACTACTGCCGATCTTGCTGCACTGATGGGCACAACAGCTGCAGAAATCATCGTAAAGTGTATGTCTTTGGGATTAATGGTGAGCATTAATCAAAGACTCGACAAAGACACAATTACATTGATTGCTGATGATTATGGATTCCAAGTAGAATTCCTAGATGAACAAGCCGCACAAGAGATCACAGACATTGAAGATGCAGAAGATACACTTGTAACTCGTCCACCGATAGTTACCATCATGGGTCATGTGGATCATGGTAAGACATCACTTCTCGATTATATCAGAAAAGCTAATGTTGTAGCCGGTGAATCTGGTGGTATTACTCAGCATATTGGCGCTTATCATGTTGATTTGCCCGATGGTCGTACAATTGCTTTCCTTGATACTCCCGGACATGAAGCATTTACAGCAATGCGTGCCAGAGGAGCTCAAGTAACTGATATCGTCGTTCTTGTTGTTGCAGCCGATGACAATGTTATGCCTCAAACAATAGAAGCCATCAGCCATGCTCAAGCAGCCAATGTTCCCATTGTTGTTGCATTGAATAAAATCGACAAAGAAGATGCAAATCCTGATCGCGTGAAGCAACAATTAGCAGATCGCGGTGTATTGGTTGAAGAATGGGGCGGAAAATATCAATGTGCTCATATTTCTGCAAAGAAAGGTATCAATATTGAAGGTCTCATGGAGAAGATTCTCTTAGAGGCGGAGATTTTGAATCTTAAAGCAAATCCTGACCGCATTGCGAGAGGTACAGTTATTGAAGCTCATCTAGACAAAGGAAAGGGTGTTTTGGCAACCGTTATGGTTCAAAAAGGTTCGCTTTCCATTGGTGATGCATTCGTAGCAGGTATTTATTCCGGTAGAGTTCGTGCAATGTTTGATGAACGCGGAAATCGTGTTGAGAAAGCAGGTCCATCTGTTCCCGTTCAAGTATCTGGTTTTGATGGCGCTCCTCAGGCAGGTGATTTATTTGCAGTACTTGAACAAGAAACCGAAGCGAGAGCAATTGCAACCAAGAGACAACAACTCAAGCGCGAACAAACATTCAAGCAAATGCGACCAACCACCCTCGATGAGATTTCTCAAGATATCTTGCGTGGTGGAACAAAAGAATTGCGACTTATCATCAAAGGTGATGTTAGTGGTTCATTGGAAGCATTGTCTGATTCATTGCAGAAACTTTCTAGAGATGAAGCCAAGGTTACGATTCTTCACAAAGGTGTCGGACCAATCTCAGAGTCGGATGTCATGTTGGCAGCTGCATCCAGTGCAGTTGTGGTTGGTTTCCATGTTTCACCAACATCACAAGCTCGTAAATCAGCAGAAAATGAAGGTGTTGACATACGATTGTATACAATCATCTATGACTGTATCAATGAAATTCAAATGGCACTCGAAGGACTTCTCTCCCCCGAGATTAAAGAAGAAATCACCGGTGCAGCAGAGATTCGCCAAGTATTCAAGATTAGCAAAATTGGAACTGTTGCTGGTTGTTATGTAACATCTGGTAAAATCAATAGAAATGATCGTGTTCGTGTTCTGCGAGACGGCTTCCCTGTTTATAATTCAACATTGTCCGCACTCAAACGCTTCAAAGATGATGTGAGAGAAGTTGATAGCAACTATGAATGTGGTATGAGCATCAATGGTTTCAATGACATTCAAGTCGGAGATATCATCGAAGCTTATAAGCAAGTTGAAGTCAAAAGGAAATTAAGCTAATATGTCGATCAGAACTGAAAAAGTAGCTTCAGTCATAATGGAAGCATTGTCCGAACCTCTTCGAAGAATTGCTTCTGAAAAAAGAGCAGGGTTAATCACGGTGACATCTGTCAAGATGTCACCTGATTTACAAATAGCAAAAGTGTATATCAGTGCTATCGGCGGAAAAGCATCGGTTGCTGATGTTCTATATGCCATTGATGAAGAAAAACATGCGATCAGAAAACATGTCGCATCCAAGGTTCAGCTTCGTTTTGCTCCGGAATTACGATTTTATCGTGATGAAACAATGGATGCAATGGAACAAATTCAAAACCTTGTTGAACAAACAAAGAAAAATGATCGCCTTCGTGATGGTCACGCGTCCGAGTAATTTCAGGCGATTTACTCTCTGATGCTGATTCATTTCTTCCCTTTATTCCATGAATATTCTCACCAAACAATCTTTGGCTTCTCTCAAGCAATGGTATGCTGATGCTCGGGAAAATGGAGCTATTATATTCATTGACAAAGAAATTTCATGGACTTCATTTGATGTCGTGGCTAAACTCAGAAGAATAGTCGGAATCAAAAAGATTGGTCATGCCGGAACGCTCGATCCCCTTGCCACCGGATTATTGATCGTATGCATTGGAAGACAAGCAACAAAATTGATTTCCACCTATCAGAATAGCCACAAAGCATATATCGCAACCATTAAACTTGGTGCCTCAACTGTGTCTCTAGATTCAGAAAGTCCTGAATCTGTCTTTGTCGATATTCCCCATCATTTGAGTGAAGAGACAATCAGAGAAGTATTGCATTCATTTACCGGTAATACAAAACAGATTCCACCAATGTATTCCGCACTTAAAAAGAATGGAATCCCACTTTATCATAAAGCGCGAAAGGGTATTCAAGTCGAGATTGAACCCAGAGACATCCATATTGAGTATGTAACTCTAGATGCATTTGATGGAATTCACTTGACGATTACCGTACAATGTTCAAAAGGCACCTATATAAGATCACTTGCAAGGGATATTGCTGAAAAGTTAGGTACAGTTGGGTATTTGACTGCACTCAGACGAATTTCAAGTGGTGATTTTTCAGTGGAAGATGCCTTGGATATTCGCGAATTTGAGCAAGCTATGCATGTGATGCAAGCTGAAGAGTTTCAATCATTACATATTTCGGCGGAATGATGGAAGTTTTTACATTACATGATGCAATTCCGCATGACAATAATACTATCATCACTGTTGGAACATTTGACGGAGTGCATAAAGGACATCAATTCATAATTGAATCAATGTTGACTTTACAACAGAAGAAGAAAGATGCACGCACAGTTATAGTCACTTTTGATCCGCATCCTCAAACTGTCATCCCAAGAAAAGACAAACCCCCGATTACTTTACTGAGCGATATTTCCGAGCGATTGCAATTGCTTGAATCTTATGGGATTGACATGGTGGTGATCATTCCATTCACCAAGGAATTTGCACAGACTTCATCCGATGAATTCATTAGAACATATATTCATGAAAAGATTGGTTTTTCAGACATCTTCATAGGCCATGATCATGGATTCGGCAAAGCTCGTGAAGGAGGAGCAAATACGCTTCATGCACTTTCAGAGGAATTGCAGTTCACCGTACATCCAATCGAGCCTTATGTCATCGATCATAAAACAGTGAGCAGTACAGAGATTCGCAAAGCACTTTCAAATGGTAATTTACCCGAAGCATTTGATATGCTTGGTCATCCTTATTTCATTGAAGGCATCGTTATAAAAGGTGATCAAAGAGGCAGAACAATCGGTTTTCCAACGGCAAATATCAAACCTGCGATTCATTACAAGTTATTTCCCAGAAAAGGGGTGTATTTTGTTTCGACTGATATCAATGGCATAACTGTTTATGGGATGGCAAATATCGGGAATAGACCGACTGTAGGAGTTACTGATCAAATATCACTCGAAGTACATTTCTTTGATGTAAATGAAGATTTGTATGATACACAATTGGTTATTTGGTTCTTGAAATATATCCGAGAAGAACAAGCATTCGCATCACTCAATCATTTGAAAGATCAATTGCATCGAGATGAAATGACATGTCGAGAAATCATGGATAGTTTGGACAATATTGAAGACGAATCATGAAATGGACCTTCATGGAGAGCGGATTTTTGTCCGGTGAACAAAATATGCTCTTGGACTTCACGCAAGCGGAGACAATGTCAATTGCTTTGCGAAACAATAAAGATGTAACAGGTCATTTTCGAATATATGGATGGGACAAGCCAACTTTGTCGCTTGGAAAAAACCAAGTGATTTCCCGCGATATTGAAGTCAATTGTGCATCACTCGATATTCCAATTGTCAGAAGACCCACCGGTGGAAGAGCAGTTTTACATTCCAATGAATTGACATATTGTATTGTCATGCCTTGTGATTCGATGGATATTGCGAGAAATGCGTACAGAGAAATTCATGCATTTTTTTTAAGAGCTCTTGATGGCATAGGAGTTAAGAATCTGGATTTTGCAAAATCCAATGCGGATTTCAATGAGCATTATGCACTTCAAGTTTCTTCTGCATGTTTCTCTTCATCTGCTCGATATGAACTTACCTGCAATGGCAAAAAACTCATGGGAAGTGCTCAAAGATTCTTTGACGGAGTGCTTCTTCAACATGGTTCTCTTCCCTTGGATCAATCATATCTAGATATTGTGAAGCTACTCACAAATGATCAGGAAGAACAATCGATTTTGAAGCAGAACATTGTTTCACATTCAACCTGCTTGTCGGAATGTTTCGGGTATTCATGTGAATTTTCCGAAATTGCACAAGCAATTAGCGATACATGGAATGCAATGGAAGGAAAATTACCTTTATGAAAATAATAATCTCAATATTACTGATGATTCTTGGAATGCATCATTTTCAATCAATGATTGCAAATGAATTGCCCTGTAGGATTACAATATCAGCAGACTCAATTGATTTTGGTACTGTATTGACGGGTGATGAAAGCATTAAGATTCTTACTATTACCAATACTTCGAGTTCATTGATTAGAATAGATACCGTTTTTACATATTCTCGTTGGCCTGTGTTTTCAGTTTTGCAATCCGGTTCCATAACCATTCAGCCGGGTCAAAAACAAGAATTGCCTCTATCTTTCAAAACCCCGCATAATATCACGCATATTGGACATCTACTTTTACGCGTCACTTGTCCTGAAACGCGGTATTCATTGGCTGTAAAACTAAAAGGTAGAGCTGAGTATTCAGAACCAGAATTTGCATTCACGCAAGACTTGGAAGGTCAGGCATTATACAATGCCCTTAATGCTTACCTGAACCAGGCACTCATGTTTACATATACAGATGCAAGACAACATATGTTCTCAAAAGCAGACAATGTGAATGGGACTGTGGAATGTGCTTATACAGGACGCAAGATTCAAACAACCGGCATTCCAAATGCGAGTGTGTTCAATACCGAACATTCTTGGCCACAAAGCAAAGGAGCCGATAAAGAACCTGCCAGATCTGATATTTTTCATTTGTACCCTACTGACTCAAAAGCAAATGAAAAAAGATCAAATCATCCATTTGGCATAGTTTCTCGTTCCATTTCTTGGGAATCCGGTGGCTCTACATTAGGACTTCCACAATCCTCAGCCGATACAGTTTTTGAACCACGAGATATCATGAAAGGCAATATTGCTCGTGGTATCTTATATTTCGCAACTCGTTATGGCAATCGTAAAGGAAGCTTTGACCAAAGTGGTTTTCTAACCAATATGGAAACCATTATCAGAACATGGAATAAGCAAGATCCTGTTGATGAGCGAGAAAGAAGCCGTGGAATGTCTATCGCTTCCGTTCAGAAAAGAATGAATCCATATATCGCTCATCCTAATATGATCGATCGAATGTTCAGACTCTCAACACAACCTGATTTTCCATTATATCCTGAACCGGTAACGGATTCACTTGGAGTATTTGCACAAATTGTTTCCGGCGATTCCATGCTTATGCGCATTCCTGTAATCAATAAAGGGAATCAATCATTGAAAATCAATTCCACGGAATTCAGACCAACCATTTCCAATGCAAGGGTTTTACCTTTTGATAGTATTATTAAACCCGGTACGATGCAATATCTTTCACTTATAATGAAATCTCCCATTGAGTCGGCAACGCTCCTCAGACTTCGCTTTGCAGATGGTATACCAACTTTGTCGATTCCTATTTCAACTCAGGGAAATGCAAATTCAATTTCTGAATATGTGATGACTCCATTAGTCAATGCATTCCCTAACCCTGCCCTTGAATCAAGAAAACAAGTGATTACCTTCTCACTTCCAAAAAGAGAACAGTGCATTGTGAAACTTTTTGACATGCAAGGGAAAGAGTTACAAGACTACACACAAAACATACAATGGGATGGTTTGAATGCTACCATTTCCATTCAACATGATATACCTAATGCAATGCGGATGTTGACAATTTATTCAACACAGTATTCATCATCACTCATACTCCACACAGGATTTTAATGCGGAAGAAGCAAGAACAGTCGGTATTATACATCGTTTCAACACCAATTGGTAATGAGGATGACATCTCACTTCGTGCTTTGAAAGTACTGAAGAAAGTGGATACAGTTATTTGTGAAGAAGAGAAAATTGGAGCTTTGCTTGCAAAAAGACATAACTTCAGTGCAAATCTCGAACAACTCAATGAGCATAATGAAGATGAATATGCTCCTCAATTGATCGAAAGACTCCAAAATGGAGAATCATTTGCTTTGATCTCAGATGCAGGAACTCCCATATTTGCCGATCCAGGTAGGTACTTTTTGAATCTGGCATTGGATGCGAATATCAATATCGTCGTAGTTCCCGGTCCAAGTTCTATTATGACAGCACTAGTACGAAGTGGTTTTAAATCTGATGTTTTTACCTGCGCAGGTTTCTTGAGCAGAACCACAGAAGACAGATTAATGGAAATGCAAGCGCTTGCACTGGAACCAAGAACAACTGTTCTTCTTGAAACTCCCTATCGACTAAAACAAATCCTTGAAGCAGCTGCAAAAGTGATGCCCGATCGTAAAGCTTATATCGGATGTAATCTAACAATGTCCTTTGAACATCATCATTATGGCACATTTTCAGAACTTCATCAAGCATTTACCGATACACCTTTCAAGGGTGAATTCGTGATAGTGTTTGAAGGTCATCCCGGAAGAACACTTCTTAGCGTATTGTCAAATTTCGAAAAGAAGAAAGAACGCATTGCTATCAGCGATTCTAAAAAGTTGAAAGTTTCAGAAGAAACTCATGATGAGCTTTTTGAAGCTGATGAAGATTCATTGCCTATAAAGCAAGATATTGATATCCACGAAGATGAGTTAGATAGCTATAGCAATAGTGATGAAGAATCGGTCGATTTTAAAAAGCACGAAGGCGATTCCGGCGGATACAGAAAACGTGAAGGCGATTCCGGTGGATACAGAAAGCGTGATGGCGATTCCGGCGGATACAGAAAACGTGAAGGCGATTCCGGCGGATTCAGAAAGCGCGATGGTGATTCCGGTGGATACAAAAAGCGTGATGGCGATTCCGGCGGATTCAGAAAACGCGATGGTGATTCCGGTGGATTCAGAAAACGCGATGGCGATTCCGGCGGATTCAGAAAACGCGATGGTGATTCCGGTGGATTCAGAAAACGCGATGGTGATTCTGGCGGATACAGAAAACGCGATGGTGATTCCGGTGGATACAAAAAGCGCGATGGCGATTCCGGTGGATTCAGAAAACGCGATGGTGATTCTGGCGGATACAGAAAACGCGATGGTGATTCCGGTGGATACAAAAAGCGCGATGGCGATTCCGGCGGATACAAAAAGCGTGATGGCGATTCCGGCGGATTCAGAAAACGCGATGGTGATTCAGGGGGTTACAAAAAGCGCGATGGAGATTCCGGTGGATACAGAAAACGCGATGGAGATTCCAGTGGTTACAGAAAACGCGATGGAGATTCCGGTGGATACAAAAAGCGCGATGGAGATTCTGGTGGATACAAAAAGCGCGATGGCGATTCCGGCGGATTCAGAAAACGCGATGGAGATTCCGGTGGATTCAGAAAACGCGATGGAGATTCATATTCCGAGAGAAGTGGAGGTAGAGACAGGAAGTTCGGTGGAAAACCTTCTTTTGACTCAAAAGATAAAAAGAAGTATAAGGGAACATCCGATTCCTCATCAGGAATGAAGCCACCAAGAAGAAAGTACTAATTGAAAAAATCCCCTTATGGGGATTTTTTGTTTTCATTTTACTATTTAAGTACTAGTTTGTGATTTATTGACTGGGACATCCCCTTTTTCATCAAAGACTTAAAATATTTACAATATAAAGTAATGTACCTTGTTAGGGTTATTTTTTAGGAGAGTGTATGCGTTTTATTATTTACACGGTATTGATTTGTGCAACATGTGTAATACATGCACAAAAAGCTTCAAGAGTGATTATTGATGGATTTGTATTAAATGCCAAAGATAGCACAGCGATTGCTTCAGCAACAATCAAAAACACAATGAATCAAGATATTGTTATAACTCAATCCAATGGATATTTTTTAATAAATGCAAGAAATGGTGATAAAATTACTGTTTCTGCTAAGGGATTTAACAATTACTCATTCATTGCCAAATCGAATTTTAAAGGGCGGATATATTTGCAATCCTCTAATCCAGACAGAACATACGATACATTGATTTCTCCACAAATATATTCTGCGAGTGAAGCCCGGAGTGCTTCTATGACTGCTCATTCTGTTTCTGCTCCAATTTCCTATGGCGGTTACTTTACATATGATTTTTCGCCAATTAATGAGAATGGATTTAATGTAGTCATACAAGAACCACTTTCAACCTTTGCAATAGACGTAGATAAAGCTTCCTACAGCATTGCAAGACATTTTATCAATTCAGGTCGTAGGCTACCAATTGACGCTGTGAGAATAGAAGAATTCATAAATTACTTTCCATATGATTACCCTGAACCTGAGAATAATCAAGATATCATGCTCAATACTGAATTGACCAAATGTCCATGGAATAAGGATGCACTATTGTTAAAAGTAGGTTTAAAGAGTAAGAAAGTCAATACGAATATTAGTCCTTCGAATAATGTGGTTCTTCTTATTGATATATCAGGTTCAATGGATTCAAAAGTGAAGCTACCATTAGCCAAAAGGGCATTTAATTTATTACTTAACAAACTGCGAGAAGATGATGTTGTCTCGATAGTTACATATAGTGGAAGTACAGCCAACATAGTACTTGAACCTATAAGTTGCAGTGATAGGAGGAATATTTCTCAAAAGATACAGGAATTGCAAGCAGATGGAGCAACTCCTGGAGCACCGGGAATTGAAGCTGCTTATCAATTGCTAAGAAAGAACTTGAATAGCAAGACAAATAATCGCGTAATTGTTGCTACAGATGGCGATTTCAATATGGGGATCAATAGTGATGGAGAAATGCAGCGGATGATGGAACGATTACGTAAAGATAAGATTGAAATTACAGTTTTAGGATTTGGATTAGACAACTTGAAGGATAATAAACTCGAAATTATTGCTGACAAAGGAAATGGAAATTATTTCCATATTGATAATGTGATTGAAGCTAAAAAAGTGCTTGTCGAAGAATTTCGCGGTACTTTACTTACTGTTGCGAAAGATGTGAAAGCACAATTAGAATTTAATCCAAGTTTTGTTTCAAGTTATAGACAGATAGGATATGAAAATAGGGGTTTAAAAAACTCAGATTTTGATGATTCAAGGATTGATGCAGGCGAAATGGGTTCTGGTCATAGTGTCACAGCATTGTACGAAATAATTCTAGGTAATTGTGCAAGTCCAAAAAGTAAGAAATACTTTTTACCAATAAATCCAATTAGCTATAATCCAAATTATGAACTCCTTACAATTAATGTTAAGTACAAAAAACCTGAAAACAATAGTGAATATGCTCTTGAAGAGATAGTATACAATACACCAAAAAATATCTTAAATGTGAGCGATGATTTTCGTTTCATATGTTCAGTAGCTGAATTTGGAATGTTATTGAGAGAAAGTCCCTTTAAAGGTAGTGCAAATTGGAAACAAGCAAAGGAACTTGGAAATTCAGGACTTGGAGATGATGAGGATGGATATAGAGGCGAATATTTAAAATTACTTGAAGAAGCAAGATATATTGGTAAATGATATAACAATCAAGTTGACTGCTTTCACAGAAACTAGCTCATTTATATTTTTCATATCATAATGTATGAGTATATGTACTCCAGTATCATTGTCAGTCTGAACTTGAAATATTGAATCTTTGTGTCTATAGGAATTACATATGCATACATCATTAAATTGGATTCAAAATAAACGTGGCAATACTCTGCATATATCATTGACAATACTACTATTGATTCTAAGTGCTACAATGTCAGGATATGGACAATCATCAAAATCCATTCATAAAGTGCTTGGAATGCTTGTGCATTCAATACATGGCACGGATACTGTTGCATTTACAGGAAGTTATGACATCTATCTTTATGATGAGTCAGAACATAATTCATCACTTTTCATCCAGTCGAGAAGTAAACCCAAATTTTCTGTTACTCTGAATGCAGAACAATTACAACAATACAGTCATATCATGGTGATTACCCATTCGAACTATTCATCACCTTGCTCTACAAAAATCCAAATACCATATAAGAACAATTCGAAATGTATGGTTGATATATCTCATTGCGATACTTTACCAATAAGACATATGTATAAAAAACCTGTCATCTACATTTACCCCGAACAAGATCAGATTACAGAAGTCAAGCATACTTATCTGGGTGAGATAACATTTACTTATCCGGAATATTTGGATGGTTGGAAAGTCCTTGCAAAGACTGATGGTTTACTTTTAAACCTAAATGACTCGACAGAACATAGATATTTGTTTTGGGAGGGAATATCATACAAAAGCTTAGCAAGAGATATATTCAATGAAGGATTCATTATAAAAGCAAAAGATGTAATCCCATTTTTAGAGAAAGTATTATATCAATTTGGTCTAAATAAATTAGAATCTAATGACTTCATTACTTTTTGGGCACCAAGAATGATGAGTAAAGAGGAATGTTTTATTCACTTTTCAATAAATGATAACATTCGAAATACTTCATTCTTGGAAATCACCCCAAAACCAGAGACACTCATAAGAGTCTTTATGGAGTATAGTCATGAAATACCTAATAACCCTATCAAAGAACAAGAATTACCCTCATTAAAGCGCAATGGATATACTGTAATTGAATGGGGTGGGACTGAGATTGGTACAAAAATCATGAATTAAGAACATAATGTCATGAAATATTTTATTCTTTTATTTGTATCTATATTTTCATTTATTACCTATTCATGTATAGAGTCAAATACAATGAATAAGTGCACAACTAATATATCATCACTTCTCGAATATCATAACAATGTATATAAACACTTGCGAGTTGAAGCATATGTATTTCCTTCATTATTGAATTTGTATCAATTCCAGAATTGCGATTTAACTTCACATCTGGTTAACATACAAAATCAATTCTTTCATAACTCGGCAATATTCCCTGTACATGATTCATTGCTAGCACAATCCTATATCATTTCTGCATATCGCAAACCTACACTCAAAAAAGTTGTTGCTGAAGGGAAAGATGAGGATTATTACAATGATGAATATATTCAGTATGATGGAACGAGAATCCTTGTTTACAATAAAGAAAGCGGAAAGATTGTCTTTGTAAGCAATATATTATATGATAATTCAATCTTCAGCCCCCCTGAAACTACTCTTGTTGATTTTGGGATAAATCAAAATATCAGAATTCCAAAAGGTCAGAATTTTCTGCAAGAATTGTTACTGTTCATAAAACAGAAACAATTCAATTATCTAAATTATGATTTAACTCAGACAATCAGAATCATTTATACAGACATCAATCTAGATGGGATAAGAGATTTTCAAGTATATGAAACACATGATAGATTTGGATCTTGGTATACTTATATTTCAATATTAGGTACATACTATAGATTTATTGATTTTCAACAATTTCCCTTAAATATAAATCCAAAGTCAAAGTGCATTTATGATTATTCACAATATGGTCATCAAGGAAGATATCTGAAACAATATACATTAGAATATTATCACCCTTCTACTTATATCCCTCTCATAAAAAAACAATATGAACTAAGTGAGTCTTCTTTCAATTATAAAGAACATTATATACAAAGATATACTAAGCTAAAAAAGGATATATTTTTCTATAATTCTGACTCACTTTATCTGAAATTTTAATTAATAGCATTACTTCTTTCGTCTTTTTTTCACTGCATCTTTAACTTTATCCAATAAGCGATATTCAAGGAGAACATACTTCCCATATTGCTTCTCACTGAGTACATTCTTCATTGCTTTGATTCGTTCAATGATGACTTTTTTCAATGCAATGTCTTTCTCAAAGACCAATTGGATTGCTTTTTCATTTTCTGCCTTCCCTGATTCCACAACTTGCTCAAGCAAATCCACGGATTGATCCAATTCATTTTTGGCCTTTTTTATGAATTCCTCATACTCGGTGTATCTTGTAAAAAACTTAATAGATTGTTCTTCGCTCATATTGAGTTTTTCCATCAACATGATCTTTTTATAAGTCTTCAATCTCTCACGCATTTTTTCCGGATTTTGACTACAAAGCGAAGCAGTACCTAAGAACATGAAAAGTGTTGCAAAGCAGATGAGTTTATAATACTTCTTCATCTGAACTCTCCTGCAAAAGATAATTTGTGATTTCATTTTCGAGTAGCGGATTGATCTCTTTACCTGATTCGATATCACTTACATACAATGTAAGAAGTTCATCCAATATCACTTCTTCCACATCCTCTGATTGTAATTCCAAAGGAGTAAATTCATCGATTGTCTCAGCCAATTCAATAGTAGGTATTTTCTTGACATCACCATTTTGAACATTGCTGGATATTTGGTTATTAATACCAATCCAAAGCAATAAACAAGCTGCTATTGAAGTTGTGGTTCCGATGATGATCTTTGGGATTATCATCTTCTTCTTTGCTTTAAGAGGAATGATTACATCCACGAATTCTACCTCATCATTCATCAATTGAATGATATTGTCTTGCTTCAATACACTAAATACTTGTACAAATTCATCGTGTTTTTGTTGCAAGTCTTTGGAAGAAGCAAGAGCTTGTTCCACAATATAGATATCATCCTCAGACAAAGTACCATTGATATAATCAGGTAACAAATATTCGATATTTTCATGATTATTCATTGTATGTTCCCTTCTTTTTTGGAAGAAAGATATTGAGACAATTTTTGTACTGCTTGATAATAGTTTGCTTTGAGTCCACCAATGCTGGTGCCAAGCATTTCGGAGATTTCTTCATATGTCAATTCTTCAACATGTCGTAATATGAATGTTTCTCTTTGTTTTTCAGGTAATATGGACATGCATTCCTTAAAGAACTTTGAGAACTCAGATTCATTCACAAGTCTATCTGATCTTTCATCGGACAATACTTCCAAAGTTTCCAAATGAATCACATTTCCTTTTCTTTTCTTTTTGTCAAGAGCATTCAAACAAAGATTTCTAGTAATTGCATAGAGCCATGTCTGAATCTTGGAATCACCTCGAAAATAATCAAGGGAGTTATAAGCTTTAATAAAAACTTCTTGAGTTACATCTTTTGCATCATCATCATCTTTCAGATAGCGCATTGCCGTTGAATGTACGAATCGTTTATAATTCGACATCAGAATGGACATAACCTCATGAGTTTTACCTTTTTCAAGGAGATCTAATATGTCTTGTTCAGGCTTCACTCAATCTCCGACAAAAAAAAATTCCCATGTGAAATCACGGGAATTAGACAATGTTTCTATCCATTTGGTTTAATTCAATCAATTTTTCCAATTTCAAGTATTTCATACTCGATATCGCCTGCTGGAACCTTTGTTATGACCTTATCACCAATTGTCTTTCCAAGTAATGCTTTACCCAAAGGTGAAGAAACAGCCAATTTATTGGCTTGAAAATCTGCTTCTTCTGCACTTACCAATGTATATTCAACCATTTTACTGGTTTTATTGTTCTTTAGTTTCACTTTCGAAAGAATATATATTTTATCATTTGGAAGGTCCTTCGGATCAATAACTTGCACTTTTACCAAAGTAGATTCCAATCTTGAAATGCGCATCTCAAGCAATTCCTGCTCATGCTTTGCGGCATCATAATCGGCATTCTCAGATAAATCACCATGTGAGCGTGCATAAGCAATCTTCTCGGCAATTTCCTTTCTTCCCTTTCCCTTGAGTTGCTTTATTTCATCTTCAATTTTCGCAACACCTTCGCGGGTCATGTATACTGGACCGGATGACATGGATTTCTCCAAAGAGAGTGTATTACAGCAAAAAAAGACAAAGCCGTTATCTTCATAACGACTTTGTCTCGAGGCGTACATTTTGAGTACAGAGCAAATGTATTGAATTTATGGGAGATGGCAAAACTTCAAAGATGAGTCAATAAATGACCCATTTTGACCTTTTTGGTCTCCAAATAATCACGATTCACAGGATTAGGTTGCATTTCTATGGGGACACGCTCAATCACTTCAAGTCCATAACTTTCAAGTCCGACTCTTTTTGTGGGATTATTCGTCATCAATCGCATCTTTCTAATACCAAGCGAAGCAAGAATCTGTGCACCGATGCCATAATCTCGAGGATCCGGCTGAAAGCCCAATTGAACATTTGCCTCAACAGTATCAAGTCCTTTTTCCTGCAAAGAATATGCCTTCACTTTATTGACAAGTCCGATTCCTCTTCCCTCTTGTCGCATATACAGCAATACGCCTTTCTCTGCTTGTTCAATCATAGAAAGAGCGGCAGACAATTGTGGACCACAGTCACAACGAAGTGAGTGAAATATATCACCGGTCAGACATTCGCTATGAACACGAACCAAGACAGGTTCATCCTCATTCCATGTACCTTTAACCAAAGCCACATGTTCTTTCCCATCAACGGTATTAGCAAATACCTTAAGCGTAAAATTCCCGAATTCAGTTGGCAATTGAGCCTCTGCCACCGGTTCGACCAATTGTTCTTTATTCAATCGATATTTGATAAGGTCTTTCACCGTGATGATGGAAAGTGCATGTTTTTCTGAAAATTCCATCAATTGTGGTGTGCGCATCATCGTGCCATCTTCGGCAAGAATCTCGCATAGAACGCCAACTGACTTGAGATTTCCAAGTTTCATGAGATCAACAACTGCTTCAGTGTGACCAGCTCTCCTCAGCACGCCCTCTTCGACTGCAATCAAAGGAAAAATATGACCTGGTCTTCCGAAATCTTCAGGTTTGATATCATCCTGCACCAATGCTTTGATTGTAGCCGAGCGATCACTTGCAGAAATTCCTGAGCTGGTACCATGCAGATAGTCAATTGAGACTGTGAATTTTGTACCATGCAATGCGGTATTGTCCGGAACCATTGGAGCAAGATCCAAGGCAAGTGCTTTTTCAGGAGGCATTGCCACACAAATCAATCCTTTTGCCTGTGAAGCCATGAAATTGACAAGTTCCGGAGTACAAAACTCTGCTGCACAAATGACATCTCCTTCATTTTCACGATCTTCATCATCAAGCACGACCACAACTTTGCCTGCTTTCAAATCTTTGATTGCTTGCTCTATGGAATCAAAAGTGTTTTTCATGGATTATTGAGTATTTACCTGAGAAATTGCAACCTTGTCAATCTTGATGATTGTTGTTTCAGCGATCTTCAATTTGATGATACCTGATTCATCAACAGAATCCACGATGCCGTGAATACCTGCGGAAGTGATCACTTTATCACCCTTTTTGAGTTCTGAAATCAGTTTCATGTGATCATTATGACGTTTCCTTTGCGGACGAATCATAAGGAAATAGAAAACCGCAAATATGGCGGCCATTGGAAGAAGTGAAGTGAGTAATTGTGAAATAGGATCTGCACTTCCTGCTTGGGCACCTTGTGCAAATACTTCTACTGGGAAAAATGGCATTGTCTTTACCTTAAATGATGTATAAACTTATCGTATGATTTCAAGTATGGAGGATTTCCATTGTGAATATGTATTGTCCAAAATATGTTTTCTGGCTTCGCGAACAAGCCACATGTAAAATCCTAGATTCTGTAATGTTGCGAGTTGCAAACCAACAATTTCTCCAACCGTAAAGAGATGTCTCAAATAGCCAAGTGAGAATTCTTGTGAAGCATAGAGATCCAAACCCGGATCGATTGGCTCATCACTGAATTTATTTTTCAAATTGCGAATATTCATCCTTCCGCGAGTGGTGAAAATCGTTCCATTGCGTGCATTTCTTGTAGGCATCACACAGTCGAACATATCGACTCCCATTTCAATCGCGGTGAGAATATTTTCAGGAGTGCCAACTCCCATGAGATATCGCGGCTTTTCTTTTGGCATTGCATTCGTTGAATGATCAATGATGTCATACATGTCGAAAGAAGGCTCACCAACTGCCAAACCACCAATTGCATAACCATCAAAATTCATATCAATCAATTGATTCATGCAATCACTACGTAGATCTTTATATGTGCTTCCTTGACCAATACCGAAAAGAAATTGCTTATGGCCATACCTAGGTATGCTATTGTCAAAAGCATCCTTATTTCTCTTTGCCCAGCGAAGCGTCAAATCCATCGAAGTTTTGGCTTCTTCATGAGTTGCGGGAAATGAGGTGCATTCATCCAAAACCATCATGATGTCGCTGCCGATACAACGCTGTATTTCAATCACTCGTTCCGGAGAAAAGAAATGTTTTGAGCCATCAATATGTGATCTAAATTCAACGCCTTGTTCAGTTATTTTTCGTAATTCTTTGAGTGAAAACACTTGATAACCACCCGAATCGGTAAGAATCGGCAGAGGCCATGAAATGAAACGGTGATGTCCGCCGAAATGACTCAAAACATCTTCACCGGGTCGAAGATATAAATGATAGGTGTTTCCAAGAATGATTTGAGCGCCAATCTCAATGAGTTCTCTTTGCTCAATGGCTTTGACAGATCCAACTGTTCCTACCGGCATGAAGATCGGTGTTTCGATTTGACCATGATCTGTTTGCATAACACCGGCTCTTGCTCGGCTATGTTGATCTGTATGTTGCAGGGAAAAGAAGGACATTGAAGCTCAAATGAATGATAGTCGGACACAAAGATATTCAATTTTGGGGCTTTATTCTTTGATTATGGTGACTTCCACTCTTCTATTACCCGCTCTTTCTTCCTCAGATTTCCCGACATATCGTGGTTTTCTCTTCCCAAATCCCTGCGTTTTCAGGTATTCTGATGCAATTCCCAAGCTAACAAGATACTTTTTCACGGATTCTGCCCTTTTTTGTGAAAGATCATTATTGAATGCATCAGACCCCCTATCATCAGTATGTCCGGCTATGAGGATTTTCTGATACTTTCTTTCTTTGATGATATCAGCCAATCTTTGTAATTCAGGATATGAATCTTTCAAGAGTTCGGAAGAAAGGAAGTCAAAGAAGACATTGGTCAATTCAATAGTAACTTCTTTTGCTTGTTCATCAGGCATTTTAGACAATTCGATGATTTGTTTTCTTGTCAATGATTTTGTGTTTTTTCGTAAATCAATATTTGATGATGAAGGAAAGTACCCTGGAGAGCTTGCATAATATCCATATTTTTTTCCGAGTGGAAGAACGATGAAAAATGAGCCATCTACCGGATTGATTCTCGATGAACCAATTGTTTTTCCGGTGCTCAGATCTTCCCAGATGATTGTTGCGGAAATGGAAAGTCCATCTTTCTTTGAAATCACTTTTCCTGAAATAGATGCAATTGGTTGCGGTCTTACATCTTTTGGAAGTATCACTCTATACACATCCCATTGTCCAAAGCCTCCCGGAGCATCTTGAGCCGCATAATAGGCAGTATCACCATTCACCGTGATTTTATAACTGAAATCATCATCCAATGTATTGATGGAGCGACCCAAGTTTTGAGGAACAGTCCATTCAGTCCAAGAATCTTCATGTACCCTATATGATTTGTATACATCCAAACCGCCAAGTCCGGGATGTCCATTGCTTGAGAAATACAAAGTCCTACCATCAGGATGTAGAAACAGTGAGCGTTCGGCAAATGGAGTATTGATATTTGGTCCGAGATTGATTGGTTCACTCCATCCTGTATCAGTTTTGATGCAAGCCCATAAATCCATATTCCCATGCGTTCCATCTGCATAACGATAATTCATGGGTACTGTTATCCCACCAATTCCACCTGGTCTTTCAGAACTAAATAAAATAACTCTTCCATCTGAGCTGAAACATCCACTTTCATCATGATATTCTGAATTGATTGGACGAGGCATTTGTCTGAGATTATCCCAACCAAATGAAGTTCTTTCTGCTGTATAAATGTCAAATTTTCCATATGATCCGGGGAATGTTCCTGATAATAAAATTGTATTACCATCTGTTGAAACATTGTCTATCGTTTCTTCACCTTGTGCAGAATTCACGCCTTGTCCAATGCTTTTTGGGATTCCCCATGGAGATCCAGGAAGTGAATCCTTTCGTTCGGAGACAAATACATCTTGTCTTCCTTCCCCACCAATGCGATCTCTCACGGAGAGGAACAAATATTTTCCATCAGGTGATGGCACCGGGTCCCATTCGGATCCATTTGTATTGATGGGTTGTCCGATATTGATGATTTCCAATGGTTGGATAGGCATGGTGAGCAATGCAATCGAAGAATCAATCCATGCTCTATGCTTCGGGATGAGTTCTCTATATCGCACATATACATCAATCGCTGAAGCAGTATCCTTTCTCAATAAATACGATTGAGCTCTTCTTCGCATCGCAATTCGAGCGCTACCATGATCTTTGCATATCAAAATATGTGTATTAAATTCTTCATGTCGCATTGAGTCTGATGGCACAGTGGTAAGATCCAATGACTCAATGAATTGTTCTTTCAATTGATATTCAGGAAGCATATACCGTATAGGTTTTCTCTCCATTTGAAACTCCAAAAGAGCATACCGCTTCTGCCATGCTGTATCGATTATCTCCTTTCGGAGTGAATCTTTTGAGAGAAGCAAATACGGCGCGCCATCATCTCCGCCCTCTCCGACAATAAAATATTTACCTTGAACATTCATGCAAGATCTTATTGCAAGTCCTTTCATGAGAGATGTAATTCTCTCGGGGATTGAATCAGTGGTGACATAGGATTGTGATTGTGTGAACATTGCCCTATTCATGGCAAGAGTCCATAAACCATTCCCAAACTCAATGCATGCGATGCGAAATCCTTTCTCCCAATATTCTTGAATATGCTTTGCAGGAAATTGAGTGTGTGTGGTTATAACTTGAGAGTATACTCCATTTTCGAGTGACATAACTATATCCCATTTTCCCGCATGTGCTGAAATTGAAGTCATGCGAAAACCCATTGCCATATAATCTCGCAATTGAGTGCTTGGAAAAGTATCCGATGATATAATTTTCTGAGGAATCAAACCGCCATTCATGATTATGGCATACCCTTTATCACCATGTGATATTCCAGATACATGATATCCTGCTTTCCATTGATTTAGAATATACTCCATTGGCAATTCTACATCAGTCAAATATGATTGAGCAATCGGCATTCTCAATTGTTTCATCAGAACAAAGGAAACTTGATCTTGCATTTCCCCGAATGCAAGATGGGATGCAATCATGAAAATGATACATCCCAATGATAGATATTTATGAATCAATTTCTTCAATGTGCAAATAATGATAGTATGAATGGCAATAATGCCGTCAATCCAAGTAAAGTGAGCAATTCCTTCAAAATGGGAGAATTTTGCTTCTGTTTGTCTCCCAATGATTTGAATAGAAAGAGCATTCTGCCGAATAAGAATAAGCAGAGCATTCCAGTGATCACATGTAATGTCATGAAGTAAATCCTTCATTCATTTCAGCAAGTGTACGATCTGATGTCTTTGATTTCTTTTTTGCCCTTTTATCTTTTATTGATTCAACGATATGATAAATCACCGGAACCAATACCAATGTTAGGAGTAGCGAGCTGGTCAAACCTCCAATGATGGCCCATGCCAATCCGGTTTTCCATTCAGCTCCTGAACTTTTCGAAACTGCAATTGGAAGCATTCCCAAAACCATTGCCACTGTTGTCATGAGGATGGGTCGCAATCTGGTACGACCTGATTCCAAAAGCGATTCCATGATCGACAAACCTTCAAGACGATTTTGATTGGCTCTATCTACAAGCAAAATCGCATTTTTTGCCACCAATCCAATCATCATGATGATACCCAAGATTGGAAATATACCCAATGCTTTCATATTCAATGCCATCGCGAGTAAAGCTCCAACAAATGCAACCGGTATGGAGAATAATACCACAAATGGATAAATATATGAATCATATAAAGCAACCATGATCAAATACACAAATAGAATCGCTGCGCCGAGAGCAAGTCCCAGGCTCACAAATGATTCTTGCATATTCTTTTGATCCCCGAGATAAGAAATTGATACACCAGCAGGCAATTGCTCTTTTTCCATTCCTTTTTGAATATCAGCAACGATATTGCCAGAAGGTCTGCCTACAGCTTGAGAAAAGACAGTAATTGCCGTATTGCGATTTTCCCTTTGCAATTTGGTTGGACCACTTGCGGGTACAATCGAGGCGAATTGTTGCAATTCAACTTGTTGTCCTTTTGCATTAATAAATGGCAAGCGAAGTAATTTCTCTGTTTCCGAACGATCATATTCATCGAGGAAAATACGCATATCATATTCAGTATTTCCATCACGATATTTCGCGGAATTGTCACCAGTTAGTGCAATCTGCAATGAATTTCCTATTTCACCGATGGTCAAACCAAATGCTGCCAATTTATCACGATCAATTTCAATTCTGGATTCGGGTTTTCCATCATCAACGCTCAATCGGACATCTTGAGCTCCTTTGATAGATCTTGCTACATTCGCAAGTTTTGAAGCGGAAGCATAGACTTCCTCAAAACTCGTTCCATTCACCACGATTTGGATTGGCGTTTGATTAGCCGTACCAAAAATACCAATGGGATTTACTCGGACTTTTGCGCCTGGAATCGTTGATATTTTTTCTTTCATCAGCATACCGATCTCATCTGTCGAGCGCTGTCTTTGTTTGGCTGGCTTCAGGGTTACATTAAATTCTGCAGCATTATTTGAATTTTGCCCAATCAATCCTTCATTGGAAACACCAACAGATGTAAATATTCGCTCTGTCTCAGGAAAACTTCTCAATAATTCTTCGATATAGAGTGCCGTATAATTTGTTTCTTCAACGGAATATTGTGGAGGCATCTCTACAGTGACTGCAAATTCACCACGATCTGATTGAGAAATGAACTCAGCACCGATATATCCAAGAGGTACCAGAGCCATGCCACCGATGATTGCCAAGAAAGATCCAATAATTACAATCATTCTGCTCAATCGCTTTCGTAAAGCCCATTCGAGTACTTGTTCATATTGACCCGTAATCTTATCAAAGAATCTCTCAAACATTAAGGCGAGTCTGCCCATGAGAGAATTTTGAGAAAGATGTTCATGTTTAGCAAGTCTTGAAGCAAGAGCAGGTGTGATCGTAAATGAAACAAGCAAACTCATGAGAGTTGAGGTGAATACGACCACCGCAAATTCACGCATGATATTACCAACCAAACCACCGACAACCGATAGTGGAACAAATACCACGACATCCACAAGAGTGATCGACAAAGCTGCAAATCCAATTTCATTTCTACCTTCAATGGAAGCAGTAATCCTGTCTTTTCCCATTTCAAGATGTCTGTAAATATTCTCCAATACCACGATTGAATCATCGACGAGAATACCGATCACGAGTGACATCGCAAGGAGTGTCATCAAATTGAACGAATAATTGAGCATGTACATCGCAAAGATGGTGGTTAGAAGCGATGCGGGAATGGCAATCATAACGATCAATGAATTACGAAGTGAATGCAGAAAGATGAACATCACTGCAGCTACGAGGATAATTGCTATGATGAGATCGAATTTCACTGCATCTGCAGCTTCGATTGTAAACAAAGATCCATCTTGGGCAATTGTAAATGCGAGTTTCTTCTCGGCATATTGTTCTTCGAGACTCTTCATTTGAGCGCGTACTTTTTTGCTCACATCCACTGAATTGGCATCACTTTGTTTTTGCACGAGAACGGCGATTGTCGTGATTCCATTCAATCTACTGATAGATGCATATTCTTTTCGACCATCCTCAATTTCTGCTATGTCTTTCAATTTGATATCACCACCCGATTTAGATCTACCAATGATGATATTCTCGATTTGCTCGATTGTTGAAAATTTCCCAGCTAAACGAACAATGAATTGTCCATCACTATCCTTGATTTTTCCTGTTGGAAAATCCAAATTGGAAGCTTTGATCATGCCTGCGATTTGATTTAGGCCAAGTCCATAACCACGAACTTTTTCAATATCAACATTCACTTTAATTTCTCTTTCTTCTCCACCAAGCAAAGAGATATTACCAACACCTTCGACTTTCGACAAAGCGGGCTGAATCTTATCCTTCATGAATTGATAAAATTCACGAGTGTTCATCGTACTCGTTGCACCAACACGCAAAACAGGAATTTCATCAAGAGCTATTTTTGACAGAACCGGAGTTCTGGCATCCTTGGGAAGCAATTGTTGGGCGGCATTGACTTTTCTCTGTGCATCTTGTAAGGCGATATCAACTTTTGCAGATTGAGTCAATTCAATGGTGACAACTGAAATACCTTCAGCAGAAGTCGAGCGTACTGCCGTAACCTTATCTAGTGAGGAAACAGCATCCTCGATGTATTTGGTAATTCCATTTTCAACTTCTTGAGGCGAAGCACCGGGGTATATTGTTGTAATAACCACAACAGGAGGACTAATTTTTGGCAATAATTCATATTTCAATTGTGAATAGCCAAAAACACCCAGGATACCGAGCACTGTAAATAATACAACAACAAGTGTCGGCCTTTTTATTGATAATTCGGTGATAGTCATTGTGGTATTTACTTCTTATTGATAATGGTGACTTTCGATCCAGGACGAAGATTGTTTTGTCCATTCGTAACTATTGACTCTCCTGCTTGCAAACCCGATATAATCTCAAGTTTTGTTCCTGCATCAGCGCCTGTTTGTACATCACGCAATTCTGCTTTTCCATCTGTAACGACAAACACTTTTGGATTTTTGATACTTCCTATCAATGCACTTCGTGGTATAATCAAAGCATCAGATTTTTTAATACTTGTGAATGATACTCTTCCAAACATACCCGCCTTTAATGGATATTGTTTTGAATTTGACATGCGGATTTCAATTGGATATGTATGAGCTTCATCAGCTTTGGGAGCTATCGAAGAAACTGTACCCGGGAATTCAATTCCTGTATATACATCAGTTGTTACAATAACTTTATCACCATTTTTCAATGCAAATGCATCTTTTTCAGACACATTTACTTTCACTTTTAAAGTGGAAATATCAACGATATTTGCAATCACAGCATTAATACCCACAGTCGCTCCTTGATCCACCATTCTTGCATTGATAATTCCGCTGATAGGCGTTGTGACTTTTGTATCACGCAATTGTCTTTTCGACATAATGAGTTGAGCTTCAGAAGCTTGAAATCCATATCGTGCCTGATCCATTTGCATTGCATTCACAACGCCCTCTTTGAACATTTTCTCAGTTCTATCATAATCCGTTTTTGCTTTATCATAAGCTGCTTGTGCATTCATGACAGAAGCTCTTCGCAATTCTGAATCAATTTCAGCTATTACTGATCCTGCTGAAACAAATTGACCTGGATTTGCTTGTAATCGTATAATTCGTCCACCTGCCTCTGATACGATATTGACATCACTTCCGGCCATGATTGTGCCGATTAATGTGAGTGAATTGCTAAGATCGGTTATCTCAGCTTCGGCAATTGTCACTGGAATTGCATTTTGAACAAAGGTCTGCTTGGCAATAACTTGTTCTGCCTTCGATTTGTTATACTCCAATACACCAATAATGATCGCAAGAAAGACGATGATTGTTGTTGGTATGAGAATTTTCTTCATGGTGATTACTCTATCCGGATTATAATGAATGTCCAATTGATTTTTCTAATTTCACTTTAGCAATTTCGAGATCAATGATTGCTTGTACTTTATTCATCTTTGCCAACAACAAAGCAGTTTCAGCATCCAATACATCTGTCATGATTGCATTGCCATTTTTGAAGCGAATATTAATTGTTCGAACTTGTTCTTCGGCTTGTTTGATGGAAGTTTCAGTCACAGGAATTTTATCAGATGCCTGTTTCATGAGCGTATATGCTTGCATCACTTCTATTTGAATACTCTCCTTTGTCAGCAAATCGGCATCGATTGCCTGTGCTAATTGCGCTTCAGCTTGTTGGGTTTGGGAAGAATTCAATCCCCAATTCCAAACATCCATTGTAAGTTGAATTCCCGCCGCCCATGTATCATCGAATTGGGATCTTGCCGGCACGATTCGCATATTTGGATTATTATAATTGTACTCAGCAAACACACTCACTTGCGGATACCATGATGCCTCGGCAACTTTCACTTGTGATGCACTTGCCTTCACGCGAAAATCCGCTGCTTTCACATCTGGTCTGAATTCAATTGCATCCGTGAGCATTTTATCAATGGGAATTTGTATTCCTGCTTCTGAAGGATTATCGGTTGTTTCAAGATTCGTTGTGAGAGGTAATCTCAGAGCATTATTCAATCCCATCATTGCTAATTGCTTTTGATTATTCGCTTCGAGCAATCGATATTCAGCTTCGGACACTTGAACTTGAAGCTTTAGAATATCATTTAGTTGTGCCATTCCGGCCTTATTCAGAATCTCCACATCTTTCAAATGTGCTTTGAGCATCTCCACATTTTCTTTGGCAACTAATACGAATTGCCGGGCTTTCACATATATCCAATACTGTGTTTTGATCATTGCAATCAATTCAATTTTGTCTTTGTCATAGTCTGATTGTACCGCTTTTGCGGCAAGCTCGGCCGACTCTTCAAGATTCTCTAATTTAAAGCCTGTGAAGACAGGTTGTGCCGCACTCAATTTCATGACATAATTATCAAGAATCACCGGTGCAATCGTAAATGGAGTGGTTCCCGGAATCGGAAGCGAAACAATAAATGGTGGCACCTGACTGAGTCTGGTATAACCTGTCTGAAATTTCAATGCTGGTAGTCTGGATGCCTGAACTTCATCAACTTTCGCATCCGCGGCTTTAATCTTTTCTTTGCCTATCGATAGCATTCTGCTCTTACCAAGTCCAATGTCCAAGGCATCCTGCAAACTCAATGAACGAGTGTCTTGAGCATCAGCATTCATACATGGATAATAAAGAAATAAGAATGTCATGAAGATGATTCGACAACTCTTCTTGATGTGGTAATACATATTATAAAACTGTCTTGGTGAATAATGAAGCTTCTACAATGGAACGCCCCTTATTTGTGCAAAGGCCTTCCATAGTACAGCGTAAAATCATATTGAATACTTGAAGCGGTGTATATGGCAGAGATGATAAATACTCTGGATTCATCATGGTTGAAATCAATGTCAAATGCATATGCACTGCGAGTTCAATCGGAATATCATCACGAAATACACCACTTGCTCTCCCCTCATTCAGTGCAGCGGTAAATCCCTTCACGATACTGGCTTTCTTAAATGCATCGAAGTCTTCGAAGATCAGGGGAAATGATTTTTTCAAATCGTACATCACATGGGGCTGAATCTCTGAGATACTTTCTGCTACTTTTTGGCTAACCTGTACGATTTTTTCTCCAAAGGCATGTTTCGGTACTTTTGTTTCAATGAAAGCCATTAACTCACTGGCTCTTTGCTTTCTGAGTTCTAGTACAGCTTTAACAAGTTCTTCTTTTGATGGATAGTACTTGTAGAGCGTTTTTTTACTCATACCCATGCGTATCGCCAAATCGTCCATAGATATGCGACTGAAGCCATATTGCATGAATTCTTGCATCGCGGTCAATAGTAATCTCTCTCTTATGAGATCATCCTTAGTTTTGTCCAATTGCTCTTCGATCATAAAAACACTCACACAAATTACACTTTAGAAACTATTAATGTCCTAATAGTTTCCATCAAAACTATCCTATTTGGCCATATTCACCAAATTTTCAAGAAACTTTAAACACGCATAATGAACTTTAAGTTTCCTGTTTTCATATTCCTGATGAGACTTCGAATTCGTAATTTTGCCTGTACCATTAAGGAAATCAAGAATGACACACAAAGAATATCTCGAACTTCATCATGATCGTTTCATTGGAGAATTGACTGAATTTTTGACATTTCCCAGCATTAGCACAGCTCCGGAACATGCAGGTGATGTCCGTGCATGCGGAGAATGGCTCATACAGCATCTGCAATCCATCGGTATCAAGAATGCAGAATTACATGAAACTCCGGGCCATCCGATAGTTTATGCTGAGCATTGTGAGGCAGGACCTGAAAAGCCGACTGTTTTGTTTTATGGACATTATGATGTTCAACCCGTGGATCCCCTCGATCTTTGGACCAATCCACCATTTACTCCTGTCTTTAGAGATGGAAAGGTATTCGCCAGAGGCGCAACCGATGATAAAGGACAAGTGTTCCTTCATTTGAAGGCTCTGGAAGCATTGTTGGCTATTGATGGAACTTTACCCATTAATGTCAAAATCCTCCTCGAAGGTGAAGAAGAAATTGGGAGCATTAATCTACCGGAATATATTGAACATAATAAAGCGCGCTTGGCTTGTGATGCAGTTGTAGTATCTGACACTCCATTGTATGGCCCCGGACTTCCTTCTCTATGTTATGGATTGCGAGGACTTTGTTATATGGAAATCCATGTACAGGGTCCAAACAGAGATTTACATTCAGGAAGTTATGGTGGTAGTATCACAAATCCCGCAAATGCACTCTGTGAAATCATTTCAAAACTTAAAGATGAGCATGGTCGTATCACAATTCCAGGCTTTTATGATGATGTGATTGATTTATCAGTTGAAGAGCGAGCCGGCTATGCCGCATTACCATTTGATTCCGAAGCTTTCAGGAATGGACTTGATGTACCGGCATTGTTTGGAGAGGCAGGGTATACAACATTGGAACATATTTCTGGAAGACCAACGCTCGATGTAAATGGACTCAATTCAGGATTCACAGGTATTGGCGCAAAAACAGTATTGCCGGCCAAAGCATCTGCAAAGGTTTCGATGCGACTTGTGGCAAATCAAGACACCGAAGATATCGCCAAGAAATTCACTGAACATGTGATGAATATAGCTCCCAAAACAGTCAAAGTGGAAGTAGTGAATTTACATGGAGCAAATCCTGTATTGGTTGAGCGTACAGGAAAAGGCATGAATGCTGCATCAAGAGCACTTCAAAAAGCATATGGCGTAGAACCCTATTTCACCCGAGAAGGTGGATCGATTCCGGTCTGCATTATTTTTGATCAACAATTGAATGCACCTACTGTTCTCATGGGTTTTGGTTTGCAAGACGAAAATGCACATTCACCCGATGAACATTTCTCACTTGAAAATGTTCGTCTCGGAATGGAAGCATCATTGTATTTCTATCAGGAAATGGCTTTATAATCACTGAATATGTGTCACATTGCAGTGAGGATGTTCGGACGCCGACTTATGTATGCAATCACTGATCATTACTCTCTACTTGCAAACTTCACATTGCAGTGTCATGCTTGGTTGGCATGACGCATGAGATCTGAACGAATCGACTCTTCATGAGCGATGTGACACTGTTTTTAATAATACCATGAATATAACAATCATAGGTGCAGGAAAAAGTGGTCTTTCAGCCGCTAAACTTGCCTTAAAAGACGACGACAAGCCATTTGTCACGGAATCTGGATTGAATGATACATATCAATCCGCGATAGGCATCCTCAGCGATGCTGGGATTCCTCATGAATTTGGCGGTCATACATCAAAAGCATTGGAACAATGTGATTTGATCATTACTTCACCCGGCGTCCCACCCACATCTCCAATAATTCTTGAAGCAGAATCTCGAGGAATCTCCATCATCAGCGAATTGGAATATGCGGCATCGCATGTAAGAAATCCAATCATTTCCATTACTGGAACAAATGGAAAAACAACCACAACTGCTTTGACTGCATTTCTCTTCAATAATGCAGGTAAACATGCAATTGCCGCGGGAAATATCGGTACTCCACTCAGTGACTGCGTTCATGAGATTGACCCCAATACTATTCTTGTGATTGAAGCGAGTAGTTATCAATTGGATAGAATCAAAGACTATAAACCCAAAGTGGGAATGATACTCAATATCACACCAGATCATTTGAATTATCATGGAACCTTTGAGAGCTATAAGAAAGCAAAGTGGAAAACTTCCTTGAATCAAGACGAGAATGATATTGTAATTTTGAATGCAGACAATCTCGATGCAGCAGCATGCGCCGAGATTTCAAGAGCGAATATTCAATTCTTTAGTATGAATCCCGTGCAGCAAGGGGCTTATATGAGAGATGAACATTTGGTATTCGCTACTTCACAGCATTTAGAGGAAGTATTAATGCCATTCAAAGATGTGCGCCTCCCCGGCGTTCACAATAGGTATAATTCCATGGCCGCCGCATTGGCAGCAAGAGCATTTGAGATCCGAAATGAAAATATTCGTGATGGTCTCATGCAATTTGCCGGTGTGGAACATCGCCTGGAATTCGTCCGATCATTCAACAATGTCAATTATATCAATGATTCCAAAGCCACGAATATCAATGCGGCATGGTATGCATTATCCAGTTATGCCGAGCCAATTATATGGATTGCGGGTGGAAGAGGCGATAATAATTCTTATTCTGAATTGGATCCACTCGTTCAAAAACATGTCAAAACAATCATTGCAATTGGTGAAGAACAAGAAGTGATTTTCAATCATTATTGTACGACAAAACGATGCCTCAAAGCAAAGAGTTTGGAAGAAGCCACGCTTCTAGCGGCAAATGAATCCAAAAGCGGAGATGTGGTACTCTTTTCCCCTGCTTGCAAGTCTTTCGACATGTTTGCCAATTTTGAGCATCGTGGTCTCGTGTTCAAGTCAGCAGTTCAGGCGCTCTCATGAAATCCCTTGAAAAAATACAGGAAGCTTTGCAAAAACTGGGATTAGATGCCTGGTTGCTTCTTGATTTTCGGGGAAGCAATGCGATTGCTCATGAAATAATCGAAATGCCACAAAATATGCATTGCACAAGACGCTGGGCAGTATTGATTCCTGCAATTGGAGAAATGCAAACATTGGTACATGCAATTGAGGACTTCACTCTCGCACATCTCACCGCAAAACATGCCATCTATGCCGGACATGAAGGTTGGCATCAAGGTTTACAATCTTTCATTGATCGATATCCAAAGATTGCAATTGAATATTCTCCCATGAATGCCATTCCGACTGCATCAAAAGTTGATGCCGGTACAGTTGAACTATTACGAAGCATGCATGCAGACATTCATAGCTCGGCAGATCTTCTACAGATGATTGCAGCAGTATGGACAGAAGAACAATTGCAGGAGAATCTTGAATTCACTGCTCCCACACTCGGCGCAATCATGCAAGAGACATTTGAAGAGATTCGTAGATCAATTCGAATTTCGGGTCAAGCAGATGAATATGCCATACAACAATTCGTGATGAAACGCTTTGCCGATTGCGGACTTATGACCTATAGCGAACCAATCATCGCAAAAGGCATCAATGCCGCCAGTCCGCATTATGCGCCAATTTCCAAACAATCATCACAATTCGGATATGACACAATAGTCCTCATAGACATGTGGGCTTGCCCTGTGCATGGCAATGGCACTTATTCAGACATCACATGGATGTGTCATACAGGAACATCAATGAATGAAGAAGAATCCCTCATCTTCAATACAATCATTCAAGCAAGAAATGCAGGCATTGCACTGTTTGAACAGCGATTCAATGAACATACATCAGTAATGGGTTGTGAAATAGATGATGCCGTAAGAGCCGTGATAGTTGACAAAGATTTTGGTCAATATTTTGTGCATAGAACAGGACATAGCATTACGACAGAAACGCATGGTCCGGGGGCGAATATGGATAATTATGAAACCAAAGACACAAGAATCGTTTTGCCAATGACATCATGTTCGATTGAACCTGGCATTTATATTCCCGGTAAAGTTGGCATGAGAACAGAAATAGACATGGTTTTCATGCAAGATGGAAAACCAATTGTATCTGGCCTTGCACCTCAGCAACACATGATGTATTTGGGATAAATCCAATGCAGACAATCACAGATTTCACTATTCTCTCAAGCAATTCACTGCATGTGAGCATAAATGATACATCACTTTTGAAAGAGAATATCAGATCACAAATCAAACCGGGAAATCGAATACTCATTCTTGCTTTATCCGGCATTGGTGATGCCTTGATGTTCACACCTGCATTGAAAATCCTAAAAAAATCATTCCCAGATAATGAGATAGAAATTCTCACAATGTTCAAGGGTATTGCAGATATCTTTTCCACGAATCCCAATATCTCCAAAGTACTCTTTTGGAATTTTCTCAAAGAATCTCCATTCAAAACGCTAACATTTTTGTTTTCATTGCGCGGAAGATATTCGCATACTATCACCGGATTTCCGGCAAATAGATTCCACTATGCAATCGTAGCTCGCCTGATTGGTTCAAAGCATAGAATTGGTCATCGATATCTTCATAATTCAATTTCTCAACTCAATACATTAAACAATATTCTTCTTGATGAAAAGAATGAATTACATAATTGTGAAGAGAATATTCGCATTGCATCAACACTTGGTGCTAGCATTCCTGAAATACTCCCTCCGATGTCACTTCACATAACAAAAGAAGATCAAGACTATGCTGTGGAATGGCTTGCAAAACATGATTTTAATAAAGACTCTTCCCTGCTTGGAATTCATGCCGGATCAGCAATCGTTAAGAATCAAATCAATAAGCGATGGAACCCCGAACATTATGCCCAATTATGTGCCAAGGCAAGCTCAGTTTTAGGAATGAATATTCTACTCTTTGGTGGACCTGAAGAACAAGCTTTGAATGAAAATATTTACCGAATGATTCGGAATAGTCATCCAACAGCAAGAATAGAGATTGTTCAAGCTCCGACTCTCACCAAAAGTTTGGCAATTATGAATCATTGCAAAGCATTCATTTCCAATGATTCAGGTCTCATGCATTGTGCGGCGGCATTACAGTTACCAATGATCGCAATTTTTGGTTATACAAGTCATGTGCATACAGCACCTTGGAATAATCCCAAAGCAGTTGTTGCGAGAAGAGATGTATCATGCAGTCCATGCTTCTATTTTTCTCCAAAACCCGCATCATGTCAATTTGAAGGCACAGATAAGGCATTCACTTGCATTCGCGATATTTCTCCCATGGATATTTTTCATAGTTTGAAACAAATCATCTCATAAAATAGGTGCGAAATGAAAAAAACAGTACAGATATCAATCATTGCATTACTTGCAATTATTGGAACATCATTTGGTTTTTTTACCAAAACAACTGAAGAATCTACCTTAAGGGATCAATATTCAGACATCACTTCAAAGATTATTGTTCGTGCATTACAAGATAGCAATGCCCATCAGAGACTTTCCATCATGTGTGACACATATGGTCCACGACTGAGCGGAAGCAAGAATCTTGAACAAGCAATTGACTGGATTGTTGCAACCATGAAAAAAGATGGATTTGATACTGTCTATACTGAACCTGTGAAAGTACCCCATTGGGTTCGAGGTAATGAATCACTTACACTCAATTCTCCATATCAAAAAAACATGTCAGTACTTGGTTTGGGTGGAACCATTGCAACCGAAGCTTCAGGAGTTACCGGGGAAGTGATCACAGTTAAGAGTTTTGATGAATTAACAAAACGCGCCAAACAGGTAAAAGGTAAGATTGTTTTATTCAATGTGCCCTTCACGAAATATGGCGAAACAGTTCGCTATCGCGTTAATGGAGCATCTGAAGCTGCAAAACATGGAGCAATCGCGAGTTTGGTACGCTCTGTCGGACCTGCCTCCATGTATACACCACATACAGGTGGAATGAAATATGCTGATGATGTCAAAAAGATACCGCATGCAGCAATTTCCCTTGAAGATGCTGAAATGTTGTCAAGACAATGCGGCCTAGGTTTAAAACCAACCATAACTTTGAAACTTGAAGGAAAATTCTTGCCGGATGCCAATTCACGCAATGTCATTGCAGAGATTCGTGGTTCAGAAAAACCAGAAGAGATTGTTGTGTTTGGCGGACATATTGATTCCTGGGATGTTGGACAAGGTGCAATGGATGATGGCGGCGGATGTATCGTAGCTTGGGAGGCCCTTCGAGTGATAAAGCAATTGGGATTGCGTCCAAAACGCACTATGCGTGTATGTCTTTGGACAAATGAAGAAAATGGCTTGATGGGTGGAAAGACCTATGCGAAACTTCATGCAAAAGAAATTCCCAATCATGTACTTGCAGTTGAAAGTGATGCCGGAACATTCAAACCCAGAGGTTATGATTTTGGAGGAAGCGCTAAAGGTCTAGAAATGGCCAGAGAATTATGCTCACTTCTCGGAAAAATAGATGCATCTTCATGCGAAGAAGGTGGCGGTGGTGCAGATATTGGACCAATCATGGAGCAAGGAGTTCCCGGCATGGGACTCATCGTTGATGATTCAAAATATTTTAACTATCATCATACCCAAGCAGATATGGTCGACAAAATTGATCCAAGAGAATTGGCTTTATGTACTGCATCAATGGCTATTTTAACATATGTTGCCGCAGATATGCCAAAACGCATTCCGAGGAAGTGATTCAATTCTCACATATATACATCATTGATACAATGAAGCGATTTCAGAAATTATCTACCATGCTATTAGCCGGCATAATCTGCACGATGAATCCAGTACGCTTCACTGCGAAGGATGCTTCATGTCTCTTCAAGAGTCCATTATGTTTTTATGCAACGGATATTCTTGGCTATTTGCAGATTCTCCATAAAAATTCTCGATATGAAGAAATGCTGCCTTTCCTCTATGAACCCAAAGAGCTTAGAAAGATTGGTAGGTCAAAAGCATTGAAATCCATTGAATCAATGAATTATCAAAGAACCATTTTTGGTACAGCCGAAACCTTTACAGTCATTTGTAAAAATATTTCCGATACAACAAGACTCCTCATGAATACTACACAGAGAAGATCTGTTTTTTATCGTAAAATGCCATAAATAGGGTTAAGCAGTAGATTTTTCATCATCATATTCAACAATTTCATCTCGATTGTTTGGTCTGATTCTTGATAGAAATAGTTATTGCCCAAAGGGCCAATTTGTCATTCACTTTTTCGGTAGGATTATGACTGTTTTATTACTAATAATTGCGAGTATTTCATTCTGGGGTTGTGAGACGAATCAAAGATCACAGGAACAGCAATCAGAATTACATGCAGAGACAGTACAGAAATCAGATTCGATCAAAAAAGAAAAATATCAACAACCTATATCTGAGTTACCACGGGGTTTGGATACTACCATTGATGAATCTTCCCGATTCATTGCAGGTCTTCCATTGTCAAGCAATAGACTGCGTGGAATGTCTCAGAATCCGTTTTATCAATCACATTCCAAAAGATTGATTGAATTGTTCAAGCGGGTGAAGTCAAAGAGACTCAATGCAATGTCGGGATTTTCACAGGCAGAGCTTGCTTCAGATAAAATTGGTGATGGCACATTGTTCTATCCTTTCAGTGGACCCGATGCATTGCATGCAGTGACGCTTTTCCCAAATTACAAGCAATATGTTTTCATTGCTTTTGAGCCACCGGGATCATTCAAGAAATTCTCATCACGCGATACAACAGGCATTCCTGACTATTTGCAATCAGTGCAGATTACCATCAATGAAGTGACCAATTACAGTTATTTCATAACAGATAAAATGCGCAAATATATCACTGCCGAAAAAGTGGATGGTGCTTTGCCACTCATTGGATTATTTCTTGTGCATACCGATCATACGCTCATTGGGCATGGAAAAAGATATTTGCATGCAAATGGATCGATTGACTCAAATCCGCGTGATACTTCCAAGATACCCGTTCAAGAAGTGAATGATATTTACTTCACAAAGAATGGTTCGACATATATTCAGAGACTGACATATATTTATGCCAATCTTGGGAATGGTGCTTATGCAGGCAAAATTGGATTTATGAATAATACTCCCCTTCGAAATTACCTTACATCAATGAAAGGTTTTAATACATATGTCAAAAGTGCGAGTTATCTAATGCATAATGCAGGATTTTCAGAGATTCGCAATTTCATCCATAATAATGCTCAAACAGTATTCCAAGATGATACGGGAATTCCATTTGAAATGTATGATCAGAATTCTTGGGATTTCGTACTCTATGGCAGATATGCAAGACCTATCAATCTATTTGCCAAACGATATAGTCCTGCATTGGACAGTGCATATGCAAATCCTGAATTCAAGAAAAGACCACTTCCCTTTATGTCCGGTTATCTCTTGCGCAGAGGAGATGCACAGAATATCTATAAAGCTGTGAGGAAATCATCGAGGTAAAGCACTATTGACAGTGTCCTTCTTTTTCTTCACAGGACTATATCGCAATGTCGGAATGCGAGGAACTGGCATTTTCAAAGAAGATATTCCTTGTTCTCTTTTGTGTGCCAATAACCATTCATAGAGTTCATCTTTTTCAAACATTTGGGTGAACTCTGCATGTCCAAGTTTTGGGAAAGGCGTGAAGATACATTTCGTACTATCACATTTTGCGATGGCGGCAACCATTTTTGATGATTGAACAAATGGCACATCCACATCTTTCTTCCCATGTAAAACCCATAGCGGAACAGTACTCAGATTCTTCGCTCCATGAAGATCTCCACCACCCGCCATTGGTGCGGCAGCAGCCACGATATGCGGATAGGCGGCAACGAATCGAAATGTTCCATATCCTCCCATGCTCATACCCGTGACATAAATCCTATTGGTATCAACCGATGCAATTCTCTTGATATGATTGATAAGTCTCATGATTTTTGCAGGCACCCAACCCTCGCCTTCCGGAGTTTGTGGTGCAACAACAAGCGCGGGAATATGCTTCCCTTTTGTGATTGCGGAGATGGTGCCATAGGCTTTTAATTTTTCAAGTGAATCACCACTCAGACTTTTCCCATGTAAAAACACAATCAATGGCATGGGTTGTCCTTTCACATAGCCTTTTGGTTTGCTTAAAATAAATGGATAACCACTTCCCTTTTTATGATAACTGATTCCACCTTCAACACTAAGATGGAAGAAGAATACTATTGATATTACAGTAATAACACTTTTCATCGCAATGAAATCCTATACATATTTGTTCCTCTCGAAGTAATCACAGCCGTATTTCTCCAAGGTATTGGAGATGCTTCAAAATTTGAACCCACTCTTTGTTTGATAAGTATTTCACCCGTTGTTCCATGTATCACATAGATATTTCCAATGACATCACCCATGAGAATAATGAATCCTCCACCTTTCACCATATAGCCAATTGGTGAAGACCAAGAATATGCTGACAATTCAGTTTGCCATTTCACTGCACCTGATACTCTGTCGAAAGCAGTGAGTACACCTGAATTCCCTGGTCTATGTTGAACAAAAGATGTAAAAATCATTGATGAACAATTGTCTCTACCCAATAATGGCGTACCAAGCATCCCACCATTCAGGATATGTTTGCCAATGCTGATTGAATGACAAGCTTGTTCATATCGCCATATTTCTTCTCCAGTCAAGACTGAAAGTTTACGAAAAACAGACATCCCCTGCTTCCCTTGCTTATCAACCTCTGATCCTGTATATACAAATGGCTTTCCATTTTCAATTGCAATCACAGGAGTGGCATCGGTGTCATCACCATTCGCACTATACCACATTGGTGTGAGTGTTTCAAGATCAATGCAAATGATGCTTCCACCATTATCTGCAAAGATTCCATATCTACCATAGATTGCGATGCTTGCCTCCAAGCCAAGATGCGAATTCCCTTTCACGGAATACACAAATTTCGAATGTGGCTTAAACCCATCTGCTGTTCTGAGAAATTTATAGAGGATGCCATTTTCAGCAGGCCATATCAGATAGGGTCCCCAAGCTATGGGAGAACTATCAAAAAATCCCCAGCTTCTTTTGGCATGTCTATCATATGCAGTTTGAAATGCGACTTGTTTTCCACTCATGAGATTGAATGCTCTTGCTCCGGATTCCGATTGATATCGTATGCCCTGTCCTATATAGAGCATATCTGACAATTCAGGGTCTAATGCCACAGAACCTTTGATCGGATTATGTATGTCAAGGGCACTATCTGTTTCCATTCCTGTGGCATAATCCAAACGAAAAACTTTACCCGCAAGTGATCCTTGATACAGTGTAATTGCCTTTTTGATTGTATCGACTTTAAGACATGGCTGCCCCGTCCATCCGGCACCACCACCCCAACCGCGACCCTTGCCATTTACACCTTCGCCGAATTTACCGCCATTTGTTTTGAACACCCAATCGATGTGTAATGAGGTTGGCATGGAATCCAAGAGTCCGGTCAATGGCATATCACGAAATGGTCCACCACGAAAGGTAGCGATTCCGGGAAATCTATCATACGATGATATTGTATCAACATTGAATGGAGGATGAATAGAATCTAATAGATACACTTTAAACTCAACCATGTCTGCTGATGGCTGTCTTTGCAATGTCAAGAATCCACTTGTCTCTTTTTCGACTCTCTTCTTTGATACCTTCGTAATTACCTTTTTTTCTTCAGTACATCCCATGATCAATAATAGAATCATCACTATGAACTTCATGCATTCACCTGAGATTTTTTCGTGGAAAACATGATATAAGCAATAATACCGGTAATGAGTATTCCGGCAACATAATATATGTCAGTGGGTTTATCCTGAATGGTCTTTTGCATGATCCACAGATTTATGAGTAAGAAAAGGACAGGAGTTGCCGGATAAGCAAACATGCGATAGGGTCTATATGCTTTTCTCATGCTGAATCTTGCATAGATAGCTGCGAGTGCAGTAAGCGAAGAAAAAAGCGTGATCAGAAAAGTCGTGAATGTAATCAAAGTGTCATAAGTGCTAGTCAAGATCATCAGAACCGCAATGCCAGTTTGTATCCAAATGCTTTTCACTGGAATGGTTGATATATCTTTCCCTTGTTGACTTGGCAGATATTCGCTCACCATCGAGCGTAGAACTCTTGGTCCTGCAACAACCATCGCACTCATGGAAGAAATCAACATAAAAGCAATGATGAGTCCGGAAATGGTTGCAAATATTGGAGGCAGAAAATGTGAGCCGGCAATAACAACCAATTCTTTTGGCATCATGGTTTCAGGATTCACCATTAGCTCATTAATCGGAGCAACCATGAGAAACATCATATTGATGAGTACATAAACAATGGTCACGAATACCGTTCCGAGTATAATTGAAAGAGGAACATCTCTTTCCGGATTTTTCAACTCTGAAGCAACATATGCAGATGCATTCCAGCCGGAATAGGCAAAGATCACATAGATGAGAGAAACAGCGAATGAAGGTGAAGTCATTTGTTGAGCAGTGGAAATGGTTGGCGTAAAATGCTCGAAATTCCAGTCTGCATGAGAAAAACCAAGGATGATGAGTAAAGTAACAAATAATACTTTGGCACCAGTTGAGAATGACTGAAAAGCACCGCTGGCCTTATGACTCATGGTATGGATGGCAGTCAAAGTGAGAAGCGTGATGAGTCCGATTATCATGGGATGTCCCATACCAATGGAAGCCACAACATAATTCCCCACAGCAATAGCACTCATGGCAAGAGGCGCAGTGAAGCCAATCGTGGAACTTGTCCAACCTGAGAGAAATCCTATGCTTGGATGAAAAACATCTGATAAATACCGATATTCACCACCTGAATGAGGGAATAAAGCACCAAGCTCGGCATAGACAAAAGCACCACAAAGAGAAAGTAAGCCACCAATCACCCATAATGCAATAATTGCAGCAAAATCTTGAATGGTCAGTAATTGATAGCCCAGACTTGTAAATACTCCTGTGCCTATCATATTTGCAATGACTATGGACATTGCGGCAATAGGCCCGAAATGCGATTGTTTCATGTAATTATCTCTCTTTCTTTGACTCATATCCGGCGAAGATAATATCAGCATAATTCCCTTGATGCTCAATCATCAATGCCCCGGCAATGCTCAAATATAGGATATTTGAGATATGTACATAAATGACATCATTTGTTTTCACCATGTACATTTGTTTTTCACAGTGTAATAGTAACACTATCTTTAACAACTTGGTTAACAAGTGGCTTTTCAGTAATTTCATGTAAACGCATAAAATTTATTACATTACACGAGGTTGGTATAATGAGATTTTTTCTCATATTTTGTTTAGGCTTTTTGGGGGTGGTGAACTTTCTGCATTCACAGAAGGCACAGAATTGGGCTGGGACTAACAATGGTAGAATTTATTTTCAATCCAATTCAGGTCATCTTACAACCTTCCGTGCACCTTTAAATCAATCGTCCAGCATACACTATATTTTACCAAGAAATCCACCACTTGCCGGTGAAGCACTTGTTTATGATAATTCCGGGGAATTGGTTTGGCGGAATGTATCTAGTGATATTGGATCTAGTTCTCCAAGCACTGGTGCTTTTACAACATTATCTGCAAATGGCAATTTCAATGTACTTCCAACCGGTACAAATGCAGGAAATACAGGCGAAGTAAGATGGTTTGAACTTGCAGCGAATGGAACAAATTATTCAGCATTTAAGGCTGCTGATGCAATGGCAGCTAATGTAGTGTATACATTGCCTAGTGCGGATGGTTCAAATGGTAATATGCTAACAACAAATGGTTCAGGCCAATTGGTTTGGTCACCTTCAGTAAGTGGTAGCAATGTTTCAGCAACTGGAGATTTAACCGTTGGTGGGAATACTATACTTGGTAATTCGAGTAGCGATATCACTTCACTTAATGGTACTCTCAGAGTATATGATTCTGATGCTTCAAATTATACAGATATTAAAGGTGGGGATGGCACAGCACAAATTGCAGATTTGAACTTTATTCTTCCAACTGATGCCGGTTCAAATGGAAAAGTACTCACTACCAATGGATCTGGAACACTTTCATGGTCTACTCCAACACCCGATTGGTCAGCTCCCGGTACAATTGGCTCAACAACTCCTAATACCGGTGCATTTACAACCCTGTCTGCCAATGGTGCATTGAGCTTGCAGCCAACGGGAACAGGTGCGGGTAATACCGGTGAGATTAGATGGTATGAACTTGCAGCAAATGGATCAAATTATTCAGCATTTAAAGCTGCTGATGCAATGGCAGTAAATGTTACATATACATTGCCTTCAGCAGACGGGTCAAGTGGCAATATGCTAACAACAAATGGATCAGGTGTACTTTCTTGGTCTTCATCTGTAAATACTACCAATGTAACTGCATCCGGAAATCTTGCTGTCAATGGTAATACTGCTCTCGGTGATGCAAATACCGATGTCACTTCACTCAAGGGTTCACTTAGAGTTTTTGATACCGATGCTACACATTATACTGAGATTAAGGGTCCTGATGGCACAGCACAGGCTGGCAATTTGAACTTTATTCTTCCTACAAATGCCGGTGCAGCAAATAATATGCTCATCACAGATGGTTCCGGCAATTTAAGTTGGTCATCTTCAGTAAGCGGAACAAATGTAACAGCTTCAGGCGATCTTACTGTTAATGGAAATACAGCACTTGGCGATGCAAACACAGATGTAACTTCTCTAAAAGGAACTTTGAGAGTTTATGATACAGATGCATCAAATTATACAGATATTGTTGGTCCAAACGGAACAAGCCAAACAACGAATCTATTATTTACCTTGCCAACCAATTCTGGAACAAGTGGACAAGTTCTTTCAACAGATGGAAGTGGAAATTTAGCATGGGCAACGGCTGCTGGCACTCTAGATGCATTAACAGATGCTAAATCTGGAGGAGCAAATTTCTCTAATTCTTTGATCATTGGACATGAACATACAGGCACTTTAAATAATGCTCAAGGTAATACAGGTGTTGGGTCAGGAACATTGTATAATATAAGTTCTGGTATTTTTAATACAAGTATAGGCTTCAATAGTTTAAATCAAATTACTTCTGGTACAGGAAATGTTGGTATAGGATCTTATGCTGGTGCTTCTTTGACCAATCAACTAATGTCAATTGCTATTGGACATACTTCAATGTATCAAGCAACTGGTGATCAAAATATAGCTATTGGCTATGAATCAGGTTATTCTTCAACTGGAAATGAAAATACACTTCTTGGAAATAGAATTTTCAGAAGTTATCAAAGTGGAAACTATAATGTTGTAATTGGTAAAGATGCCATGTATAATGGAAGTCATGATCAGGCTGGTTCAGGTGCAGTACCTGGAACTGTAAGTGCAAATACGATTATTGGTGCCGGTGCATTTAGAAATTCTTATAATGGTGATAATAATGTCGCTGTCGGTTATCAAAGTTTATACAGCAATAAAGATGGTCATGTAAATACAGTGATTGGTTATCAATCAGGGTATAGAATTACTGGTAGTGGTAATGTTACTCTTGGTGCGAATGCAGGACCTACTTCAGGTGGTGGCCTATCAGCTAGTAATAACTTATTATTTATAGATAATTCAGAAACAGATACACCGCTGATTTATGGAAATTTTACTACCAATGCCCTAACAGTTAATGGTACATTATTATCAACGGGTGAGATGACTGTAGCCAAGCAAGGAAATGGAGAAGGTGGCCAAATCAATTTAAAAGCTGTTGATAATGCTGGTGCTGCAGAAGCTGGTGATTGGCATATTGACCAGTTTAGTACTTCAGGCGATTCCCGTTTCAGAATATTTTATGGTACTGACCAGGAAAAAGGTATAAGTATCTCAAATACTGGTAATACTAGTATTTATAATCAATTGCGTTATTATGAACCTAATGCATCAGCAAGCGGTGATCACTATACTGCTTTTATTGCTCAGTCACAAACAGCAAATGTAACCTATACCTTACCCGCAGCTGATGGAACAAGTGGACAATCACTTACAACAAATGGTTCTGGTGTTCTTTCTTGGTCTACAACCTCTGCAAACTGGGCTTCTCCTGGTACTATAGGTTCAACAACACCAAATACTGGTGCATTCACTACTCTATCAGCAAGTAATAATTTTAATGTTACCCCTACAGGAGCAAGTGCAGGAAATACCGGCGAAATTAGATGGTATGAACTCGCTGCAAATGGAAGTAATTATACAGCTTTCAAGGCAGCAGATCTAATGGGCAGTAATGTAACATATACACTACCTGCCTCTGATGGTACAGCTGGCCAAGTACTTAAAACAGATGGTGCAGGAAATTTAAGTTGGGATGCAAGTAGTTCTGGAGCGAATGCTTCACAATTACAGTCATATGCTATCTCAGCATCAGCCCCTGCAACAGGAAATTCGCTAATTTGGAATGGAACTGCTTGGACTCCAGGCAATGCTACTGCTAGTGTACAAAAATTGGTTTTATCTGAAGGTACAGAACTTGATATTGATGTTTTAAGATCAGGTGCTTCTGAAATCAATAATATTAATATTACAGCACATGCATTTTTCAAGATGGTAAATGCGGGTATAAATACAGATATAAATGGCTTTGCAAATGGAGAAAATGGTAGAATAATTTATCTTTTCAACAGTACAACTAAAAATATAGTGTTTGTTGAAGAAGATCCAGCAAGTCTAGCGATAAATAGAATGATATTAGGTGTAGCAAATAAAACAATTAATCCTGATCAAGTTGCTGTGTTTATATACAGTACAACTAAGAATAGATGGATATTAATTTCTACAACCTAATCAAAACATTTCTCTAGTAACTTAAAGCCCAAGTATATTCTTGGGCTTTTTCATTCCATGAAATTCATTACTAAATATTTCGGTCCCGGCATCATTACAGGCGCAAGTGATGATGATCCCTCAGGCATTGCTACCTATACACAAGCGGGTGCCATGTTTGGTCTTGCCACTTTGTGGACTGCATTTCTTGCCTTTCCTCTCATGGCGGTCATACAAAGAATGTGTGCAAGAATTGGATTGGTCACTGGGCAAGGTCTTGCAGGCACTTTGCGACTCCATTATCCGAAATGGGTGTTATACTTGACTATTGGTTTAGGTGCTCCTGCAATTGTACTCAATATCGGAGCGAATATTGCTGGAATGGGGGCTGTTGGAACTATGCTTTTTCCCAAGATAGAACCTGCATATTTCAGTGTATTCTTTACTATGCTCCTTTTTGTATTTATGATGTATTTGCCATATAAAAAGATTACGAGCATTCTCAAGTATCTGTGTCTCTCATTACTTGTGTATTGCATCGTTCCATTCTATTATGATGGAATGTCGTTTTCTCATATCATCTCATCATCATTCATTCCACAAATACATTTCACCAAAGAGTATTTCCTTATTCTAGTTGGTATACTGGGCACTACTATTTCGCCATATCTCTTTTTTTGGCAGGCATCAATGGAAGTGGAAGAAAAGGAACATAATCACATTATCTTGGTGAACAAAACAGATATAAAATCCATGGAATCAGATATAGATTCAGGAATGATATTCTCAGGGATCATCATGTATTGTATCATCTTAACAGCAGGACTTGTTCTCTTTCCTAATGGGATCAGGGAAATCAATACTGTAGAAGAAGCCGCTCTTGCTTTATATCCTTTGCTTGGTAATGCTGCCAGCATATTATTCAGTCTTGGGGTTATAGGAACCGGACTCATCGCAATACCTGTACTCAGTGGTTCACTGAGTTATATGTTCACTGAAATCTTACATCTCCCAAAAGGATTAGATAGAACATTCAAGCAAGCCAAAGGTTTTTATAGCATTATGGCATTTTCCCTCATATTGGGATTATCACTGCATCTCTTTGGCATTAGTCCGATTGATGCGCTCATCGCCACTGCTATTCTCTATGGAATAACTGCCCCCATCTTGATTGGCGTGATTTTACATATTGCAAATAATAAAGAAATCATGGG
>JBEEPK010000001.1:0-74625 GCA_041191145.1 Bacteroidota bacterium | reverse complement strand
TTGGATCCGAGGCATTCTCTTCGAAAAGGGGTGATAACGATTCTTTCGCTCGCTATATTTGCAAGAATTTCTTTGTCAGTCAAGATCATTGTATAAGCTCCGCTTTATATGTTTGGTGATGACAAAAATACAAAAAATCGCTTGGCGATGAACCCCTAGAGAGGAACCTATGATAGAAAAAATCATACCCTATGATGAATGGTCAACCATGAAAGCACCCATCGAGCCGGAGGACAAGAGATTCGCTTCCAAAATTCAGGTTTTGAAATCATTTGAGATTTTGAAAGAACATGATATTGTATTGATGGGTATTCCTCAGGACATAGGAATTTCTAGAAATGGTGGCAGGCCAGGAGCTTCAACAGCGCCATTCAAGATTCGTGAATTTTTGGGAAAATTGTCCGTTTTTGGGATTCAACATTTTCCTGGTTCAATCTATGATGCAGGAAATATAGATTGCGAGGGTAGAGATTTAGAAGATATCAGAAATGATCATTATGAAATTCTTCATCGTATTCTACAAAAGGGTGCTAGGGCAATTATACTCGGTGGTGGACATGATATTGCCTATCCGAATTGCAAAGCATTTCTGGACATGACAGAAAAAACAGGTATTATCAATATTGATCCTCATCTGGATGTCAGAGTGAAGATAGATGGATTATCGCATTCGGGAACGCCATTTCGAGAAATGTTGGAGTATGGAAAACCATCTGAATTCGTGGAATTTGGTACGCAAAAATTCTCTGCTTCTTTACATCATCGTGAATTTGTAGAGTTTCATGGTGGAAGAATTATATCATACGATCATATTCGAGCAATCGGCAATCCGGGTCAGCAATTGCGTGAAATGATCAGGTCCATGCATGATACAGGCTTGAGTTCTTATGTCAGTTTTGACATGGATTCTGTTTGTTCAGCATTTGCTCCAGGTGTGAGCGCTCCTGCCTCAATTGGTTTTACGTCTGATGAAATCATCGAAATGGCCTATTGGGCAGGTGCTGATGGTTGCCAAATGATAGATATTGTAGAGGTCAATCCAACATATGACATCGATGATAGAACATCGAGATTGGCAAGTTTAATGATTGCCACCTATATTTCAGGTTTGGCCGATCATTCAGGATCCAAGCCAGAGTGACATACCACCGATGCGAATGACGCCAAGAAAAATCAAAAGAATGGAAACTACATAGGCAATTAATGTATTACGGAGTCTTTTACTCGTTTCCAACTTTTTCCAGGCAGCAGGGGAATGTGCAATTGCAATAGCAAGAATCATAGTTGTCGCATGTTCGAACTGTATTCTGAGGGCTGACATGTCCCAATCCAGAGCATTACCTTTTGGGAAGAAGAGAATCAGTCCGATCACAAATTGGATTGCAAGTGCATAAGCATAAATGGAGCCGGCAAGTTTGGTGAATTTCTTGTATTCCCCGGAATCTCGCATATTGTTGATGATGGAAAAAATGGAAAATAAGGCGAATATGATCATGAGCCAGCGATTGTGACCATGCAATGTTATAAGGAAATCCATGTGTAAACTCCGGAAAATGATGGATATGTGGTTGGCAAACATACATGAGATTCCATAAATTCCCCAATCTTATTAAGATGATGATCTCAAAAAAAAAAGTAAATTGTCTCAAAAGGGAAGTGCAATTGCCATAAGGCTTCCAGCTATCGTTTCGGGATGTAATAAATTGGTTGTATATGAACAGAGTACTGTCCGGAAGGGAAGAGATACTCAGGGTTGAGCGGCGATTATATACGGATTCTATGTCATCCGTGATTAAATCCCTCACTGCTCTTGAGCACAAATATGAGGATATGCATTCTCGCGAATTGATCAGCGAGAACAGATTTTCACAATACATCTTTGATTTATTGAGAATTAGGTGCAATATCCTTCATGGAATGATGCAAAGAGAAAAGGCTTTTGATTTGCTTGAGAAAATGGCGGGGATTGTTGCCAAAACAGATCATTCCATACAGCATGCCCATTTGGCTAGAGAGCATTATAGACTTCGATCTGATATTGAGATTTTACCTGATGATGAAAGGATTTTGCGTGAATCTCTAGAAACATTTATGATTCATGGAGAATTGCTTCATGCATTTAAGTGTGCGATGACATTGGCACAGCATGCTCAGAAAATCGATAAATATGATCATTGCTTGAATTACCTTCAAAAAGCAAAAGATATTCAATTGGAATTGCCGGGTGAACCATTCCTTGATTCTCAGATACAGTTAGGTATGGGTAATTTTAATATTGCTGTGCAGGATTTTGAAAAAGCCGAGCAATATCTTTTAGAAGCAATCAATAATTCACGGATGGAGAAGAATTGGCGAACAGAGCTCATAGCTTTGTCAAATATCGCATCCATTTCATTGATGAAAACAAAGAAAAGTCCTGAGAAAGCATTAGAAATCTTAAAAGATTGCATTGGAATCGCAAAGAAAAGAAAAGCATATCATGACTTATCGAGAATGCATGTCATTACAGGATCGGCATTCTCGAAAATTGGATCGCATAAACAAGCATTGGAGTCATTTAATGAGGCAGGAAAACTATATAAGAAGTATCCATTTCCACTTCATGAAGCAACCTTACATTATAAATTGGCCAGGCTCTATATGGAGATGCAGCCTGCATCTTCTAAGAATGGTAAAATAGAACATCATTTTCAACAAGCACATTTGATGACTCAAAAGTATGATTTTCTTCAGTTACGGGTTTGGGTTTTGAGACACTGGGGATTTTGGCTCAGGCAAAGAAAACAATGGGAAAGAGCTTTTTCCATGTTGCATGAATCATATCAAGTGCAGCATGCAATACTTGGAAAAGAGGCGCAAAGAAATATCAAAGATCTTGAAATACAATATGTTTCTTCTTTGCATCAAAAAGAAAATGAACTATTAAAGAAACAAAATCATGAATTGGGTAGAGAAACCAAGGACTTACGAAATAAATTATTGGAAAGAACCTCTTCCATCATGAAAGAACTAAATCGCTATGGCGAGGTGCGTTCGAAAGTAATGGAGATTTTGGAACAGAATGGTACCAAAACTAAAGTTCTAAAAGAAATTAGTACCTTGCTCATGCCTTTATCTGGTACAGACATAGAAAGAGAACTGTTTTTTAGTGAATTCCATCAAACATATTCCGGATTTCAAACGAAATTGGAAATATTGATTCCCGAAATCACAATGAAAGAATCCGAAGTGAGCATGCTTATTCGTTGTGGATTTTCTACATATCAGATTGCAACATTTTTGGATATTTCCACAAGAACCGTTGAAACACATCGTTTGAACATCCGAAGAAAAGCCGGACTTCAAGCCTCGGAAACAATAGATGGTTTTTTGACTGCCATTGAATCATGAGTGTACCCAAAAAGACCAATTGCTGTAGAATACTCGATTCATTGAATATATCATATGAATTGCTTACATATGATTGGTCAGAAGATGCACTTGATGCAATAAGTGTAGCGGATAAAATACATATGCCTCATGAACAAGTATTCAAAACCTTGGTTTTGAAGGGCGATGTGTTGGCCGTTTTTGTAATTATTGTACCTGGTAATGCTGAAGTTTCTTTGAAAAAAGTAGCAAAGTCCACTGGAAACACTGCATGCTCTCTTTTACCAATCAATGAATTGTATCCACTCACAGGGTATATTCGCGGTGGTTGCTCCCCAATAGGAATGAAAAAACACTTTCCCACATTTTTGGAAGAAACCGCATTCCTATTTGACAAGATTAGTATCAGTCCGGGACAAAGGGGTGTGCAGATACTCATTCATCCCAAAGATCTTCAGTCAGCATCTCAGGCCACAGTCTCCAATCTCCTCTGAAAACTGTACATTTGATAAAGTTTCTGTGCATTCAATCAATCAAGAACATGAATTCCCTTCGGTCTATTCTTCCTGATTTTCTACATGAATTGTCAAAAGCCAATGATGAATATGAAGCATGTGTCATCTTTGCAGATACAATTTGTTCTGCTGATCCCACACTTGCATTTGAAGTTCTATTGAGAGATTCGGACTTCGGATTACATTCCATTATTCAAAAAGGACATTCAATCGGTGGAGAATATGATGTCATGTTTCTGAATCATGGAGGCAATCTGCATGGGGAGATTCATTATTCTACATTTGGTTTGAATCCGGAACAAATTCAATTGTTATCAATCATGAACGCTATAACGTCGCTCATGTTGAGTACAATGAAAAATAGAAATATGGCATCCAATAGTTCGCGAAATTTAGGTCGTACTTCGTTATTAATGACAACAATAATGGAGATGCTTTCGGATATCATTTTGCAATCAACTCCAAAGGGTATAGCAGATATTGGTGGGCAATTTCTCATGGGACAACTTATGGTAGGTACCTATGGAGTTTTGGTGAATAGGAAAGACGGAACCAAAGATTTCATTTCTTCAAATGGAATATCTCATGAAAAGAAACTATCTATCCTTTCTCAAATAGACACGGACCTTGAATATTCCATAATTGATGAATTCACCTGTATTGGAATGATTCATGGAGGGCATTCTCATGGTGCCCTCATATTGGGTCCTCAGTCCAATTTGCGTTCATACTCAGATGATGATATATACTTTGTGTCAATACTGGGTATGGTCATTGCGGTATCACTTGAAAGAGCCAGATTGCATGCAGAGGAACAGAAACTGACCAAATTGCAAAAAGAGATGGAAATTGCTGCTATTGTTCAAAGTAATCTTTTCCCTTCATTCGATAAACAATATTCACATTGCGAACTATCGGGAATACATATTCCAAGCTTGGAAATAGGTGGCGATTACATGGATGTGATTCCATATCCTGATGGATCGCTTGCTTTGATCATGGCAGATGTTTCCGGAAAGGGTATAGGTTCAGCAATGATAATGTCTATGGTAAAGTCAGCATGTACTTTGCTAGTCAAACAAGAAAAGCTCCCCGAAGATATCATTCGAGAAATGAATGATTTAATATATGAACATACCGCATCCGATATTTTCGTGACATGCATTTTCATAAAGATGAATGCTGATAGATCTTCTTTCATATCAATCAATGCAGGGCATGAAACACCATTGCTGAAAAGGTCGAATGGCTCAATCATCGGTTTGGAAAGAGGATGCATGGTGCTTGGTGTATTGAAAGAATTACACAATATAGAATCGGAGCTATTTCCAATTGATTGTGGGGATATGCTATGTCTTTACACAGATGGAGTTCAGGACTCTTCTCTGCATGACAATGAACTCTTGAAAGAGAAGTTGTCTCAAATTTCTGGGAGTGATGAACTCTCCGCACATGAATTATTGAGTAAAGTTGGAATCGTAGAATCTGTTGAACAGTCTAAAAATGTGGTTGATGATAAGACATTACTCCTTTTTCGTGTCATTTGAGAAAAAAATATGGCGATATTAATTAAATTTCGTCTAGTACTATTGTTTTTTCAGCATATAACAGTATTTTTGCCAAGATTTTTACCGCACTAAGCGACTATCAGATCACTGCCTATGTTTCTTTGATCCCAAATGTTGGTATTCAATTTGCACACCGAGTGGGTGTCAATCATTTGTTTTTGTCGAAGAATGACATTGAGCATAGCATGATCAATCAATGGATAGATAGTCAATCCCCCGAGGACAAACAATTTCAAGCCTCTTTAATTGAGGCCGGTGCTTTGCCACGCCATATTGCCATCATCATGGATGGAAATGGACGTTGGGCAATGGACAGAAATCTCCCAAGAGCTGCCGGACATCAACAGGGGATAGAGAGTGTTCGTGATATTGTGAAAGCATGTTCGCAATTGAATATCGGTTTCCTCACTGTGTATGCTTTTTCCATGGAAAATTGGAAAAGACCAAGAATGGAAGTCCAAATATTGATGTCACTCCTCAAAACTTATCTTTTGCAAGAGATTGATGAGCTTGATGCCAATAATGTTCGGCTTCATGCAATCGGAAAGATAAATGCCCTGCCCAAGAATGTACAAACAATACTCAATCAAGCAATTGAGCGCACTTCCAAGAATACTGGATTGACACTTACTTTGGCCTTAAGTTATTCCGGAAGATGGGATATTGTTCGTGCCGTACAAATGATTGCACTTGATATTCGTAGAGGGAATTTGTCTCCCGAAGACATCACCGATGAGCAATTTTCAAAATATTTATTGACAGATTCAATGCCTGACCCGGATCTGATGATCAGAACTTCCGGTGAAATGCGATTGAGTAATTTCTTATTGTGGGAATCTGCGTACTCTGAAATGTACATCACCAAACAGCTTTGGCCTGACTTCAGAAGAGATGATTTATACTGTGCTTTGAAAGATTTTCTCAATAGAGAGCGTCGTTTTGGAAAAACCGGTCAGCAATTGCGTGAATCGGATGAGAAGGAGAATCAACAAGGTCCCCTTCAAAGAATCATCTCATCATTTTCTTCCAGGTGATCAGGGGCATGCACATTTTACGAAATAGATGGTGTTTTCTATTGATATTCATGCTTTCGGCATGTATCATACCTGTACAAACTTCCATTTATGCACAAGGTCAAGCAAAGTCTTATCTCATTGCAGGTGTTTCAGTTGAAGGAAATACCTATGCAGATGCGCAGACTATCATTACTATTTCCGGTTTGAAAGTTGGCGAAGAAATGAAAATTCCCGGGCCGAAGCAACAAGAGGCAATTAGGAATTTATGGCAGAGAAATCAGTTCGAATCGATAGATATCGTGATTGATAAAATAACTGCAAGCGGTGTTTTCCTCACTATAAAAGTCAGTGAATTTAAACGCTTTAGTTGGCTTGAAATCAAGGGCAATGATAAAGTCAGTTCAAAAGATATAGAAAAAGCCATAGCGAAAGTGAAAGGCGATATCCTTTCAGCATATGAAGTTGATTTGGCCAAAGATGCTGTAAAGGCTCTTTATGAGAAAGAAGGCTTGATGTATGCCAAAATCACTCCAAATCTTATTCCAACTGATACAGGATTATATGCTCGATTGGAAATGACTATAGAAGAAGGTGCAGATTTTTATGTGGATAGCATCATTTTTTCGGGAAATAAATTACTCACTTCATCCGATTTGGTTGGTGCATTCGAAGATACTAAAACAAAGACTTGGTGGAAATTTTGGTCATCTTCCAAGTTTGATAAGTTGAAATATGAAGATGATAAAAAGAAATTACTTCAATTTTTTAGATCCAAAGGTTTCATAGATGCAGATATCGTCAGGGATACAATAATCTATTATCCCGAAATTCAAAAAGTAAGTGTTCATGTGGATATTTTTGAAGGGAAGAGATATCATTTACGATCTGTAACATTTGAAGGGAATACAGTATATCCACAAGAGATTTTGTTCCGTCGTTTGAATATAACTCTCAATGAACCTTATGATGCAGAAAGATTTGACAAAAATCTTTCTGGAAATGAAGATCAATCTGATGTTGCATCGATGTATCTGGACAATGGATACTTGGGAGCGAATTTAATCAAAGAAGAGAGAAAAGGCGAAGGGGATTCACTTGACATAGTTGTCAAAGTTTTTGAAAGAGACCGCTATATTATTCGAAAAGTTGAGATTGTTGGCAACACAAAAACTAAAGATAAAGTCATTCGAAGAGAACTATTCACAAGGCCTGGAGAATATTTCAATCGTTCAGCAATCATTCGAAGCGTTCGTGGTCTTGGCGTATTGAACTATTTCAATCCTGAAGCTTTAAAACCTGATATCAAACCTGTTGATAATACTAAAGTTGATGTGCTTTACAGAGTAGAAGAACGCTCAACAGATACATTCAATGCTTCAATGGGATATGCGGGAACATTCGGCTTGACCGGTTCTATTGGCATAACATTGAATAATTTCTCATTTTCTGAGCCATTGCGTGGTGGTGGTGGACAAATTCTCAATATAAATGCAGAATTTGGTCAACAAAGCAGATATCAAACCATTCAACTTGGGTTTACAGAACCTTGGCTCAATAATACTCCCACAACATTGGGAGTAAATCTCTATTCGATAAGACAAAATTTCGTGTTCAATCTAACGCGCTATGGTGCATCCGTCAATATTGGTCGCAGATTGCGCTGGCCTGATGATTATTTTAGAGTAGATGGAATCGTTCGCGCTCAATACAATGAACAAACTGCATCTCAGGGTGTGTTTCGTGCATTCAATGGTGGTGAGCTTAGCTTGACAGGATCTGTATCAAGAATTAGTTTAGATAATGCAATATTTCCGACTTCCGGTTCGAGATTTACATATTCTTCAACATTTGCTGCAGGTGGGATTGGGATCGGTAAGGTTGATTATTTAAAAAATACATTTAATCTAGAGATGTTTCATCCTCTTGCAAGTGTTGATGGTAATCCAAGATTGGTGCTTTATATGAGTACTGATATGGGGTATGTTGCCGGCATAAGGAGCGATACAAATATTCTGGGCAATGAATTATTCTTCATGGGTGGGAATGGTCTTGGTGGTTTTGCCATCACCCCACTTAGAGGATATGTTGATAGATCAATTGGACCAAGTGGTGGAGGTCGCGTGATGACAAGACATGTTATAGAAACTCGTTTTGCACTTTCACTTAATCCAATGCCAATTTATTTACTTGCATTCGCTGAAGCAGGGAATGTATGGGAGAATTTGCGTAGCGCTGATCCATTCGATTTAAAGAGATCAGCAGGACTTGGCGTTCGGGTTTTGCTCAATCCTATAGGACTATTAGGTTTTGATTATGGTTATGGATTTGATCCTCAAGGAACAACAGGACCAAGATCTGGTTGGCAATTTCATTTTCAATTTGGAAGATAAACTTTATTCAATTTCAACATAGGATGTATTTATGAAATACTCATTTGTTATTCTCACATGTTTCATTTCCGCATTTATTGCCACAAATAATTCAATGAATGCACAAACTCAAAAAATCGGATATGTCGATACCGAAGTTATTTTAAAGCAATTACCTGAAGCGCAAGAAGCCGACAAAAAATTGAAAGACATTGCTACAAAATTCCAAGACACATTGGTGGCTATGCAAAAGGATCTCACAGGAAAGCTTGAGCAATACAAAAAGCAAGAATCAATGATGACTCCTGATGCAAAAAAGAAGGAAGAAGATCAATTGAAAGCAATTCAACAGAGCATGATGCAATATCAGGAAGAGAAATTCGGCAATACAGGTGAAATTCGCCGATTGCAAGAAAATTTTCTCACTCCGATTCGTGATCGTATTCTCTTGACAATCAAAGAAGTGTCTAAAGATGAGAAATTCAATTTCATTTTGGATAAAGTAAATCCAGCTTTGCTTTATGCGGATGATAAATTCGATTTAACATTCAAAGTCTTAGACAAGATTCGTAGAAACAGTAAATAATCAAAGTCCAGGGGGCAAATCATGTTGACCATTCGGAATTTTTCTCTAGCATTCATTGCAATGCTTTTTAGCATCAGTGCTATTCATGCACAGAAAGTAGGTTATGTGTCTTCACAAACAATTCGTGAGAAATTTCCGGAGGCAAAACAAGCAGAACAGCGCCTCCAGACAATGGTTGACAATTGGAAAAGAGAGCTTGAAGATCAACAAAAAGTGATCAATGAACTTGAATTGGAGATAAAGAAAAATCGACTTGTTTGGACTGAAACAGAAAAAACAGAGAAGATTGCAAACCTTGAAAAGAAGAAAAAAGAGCGTGAGGAATATGCCACCAGAAAATTAGGTCCGAATGGTGAATATGATGCCGCAATTGCACTAGTTTTTCGAGGTGTTGAAGAGAAAATATATGCTGCAATTCAGGAAATATCCTTTGAAGATAATTATGATATCGTATGGGATAAATCCACTCAGCCCTTGGCATTTATAAACCCAAAGTATGATTTGACTGTCAAAGTCCTGAAAAAACTTGGTATTAATGTCGATGATATGGAAAAACAACAGCAGGAAGCTATCGACAAAGACCCAAGAAATAGCAAAAAATCAACAGCTGCTAGCTCTAATTCATCAACAAAAAGAACTCGATCTCGCAAGCCTGCAGAGGTTCCTGAAGAAAAGAAAGAAGAAAAAGGACTTTTTGATAAATTGAAAGATTCGGTCATGGATGGTCTGCAGGATATGATTAAGCTTCCAACTTTGGATTCTACAAGTAATGGAAATAGTCCGAATCAGCCACCTACAGCTCCGGCTGAGCAACCGGTTCAACCAATACCTGCTGACACTACCGGTGGCAAAAGGCCGTAAAATATGATGCTATCCAAAAAGTATACTGTTCAAGACATAGCCGAATTCCTTCAAGCTGAACTTGAAGGTGATTCGGCTATAGTTTTGAATGGAATTGGAAGAATCGAAGAACCAAATCCGGGTGAAATACTCTTTGTTTCTGGAAAACAATTCTTTCCATTAGTGGAATATTGCACACACAATTGCATCCTTGTGTCTCAATCTGCTCCACTGCAACCAAAAGCACATCAAGCTTTTATCCGAGTAAAAGATCCTCATTCTGCATTTGCTTCGCTCATTTCATATTTCTTTCCTGATCTAAAAAATACCCCATTCATCTCCTCTAATGCCAGGATTCATCCAAGTGCTCATATAGCAACAGAAGCGACAATCTTGGACGGTGTTATCATTGGTGAACATTGCATCGTTGGAAAGGGTAGTATGATACATCCTCATGTTGTTTTGGGTGAGAATGTAGTTATTGGTGAAGATTGTATAGTCTATCCCAATGTGGTTTGCTATTCTAACACAAAGATTGGCAATAGAGTGATCATTCATTCTGGTGCAGTTATTGGTTCTGATGGATTCGGATATATCGAACATGCGGATGGATCATATGAAAAGATCAAGCATGTTGGGAATGTGATACTTGAAGATGATGTTGAAATAGGAGCCAATACCACGATTGATCGCTCGGTGGTGAATTCCACTTTGATTTCTCGAGGCGTTAAAATAGACAACTTGGTTCACATAGCACATAATGTTAGCATTGGTGAACACACCGCATTTGCCGCTCAAGTTGGAATAGCTGGCAGTGCAAAGATTGGAGCTAGAAATCGATTTGCTGGTCAAGTAGGGACTGTTGGACATTTGTCAACAGCAGACGGAGTTATAGTTTTTGGCCAATCAGGAATTGCCCAAAGTATAGAACAATCAGGAATTTACTTCGGTAGTCCTGCTATTGAGCGTAGTAAAGAGATGAGAAGAATATTTGCATCTCAGCAATTGCCTGAAATATTGCGCATGGTTTCATCTTTGGAACAGCGCATCAAAGAATTAGAACAAGCTTTAGATAATCAAAAAACCTCGTAATTTGCCCTAAATTACATTGAGCCAATGCATGAATGCCCATCAAAGAACTATTAAGAAACCCGTGTCACTAAGTGGCATTGGTCTTCATACAGGTAATCCCTCTACCATCACATTTCATCCTGCACCAGAGAATTACGGTTTTCGATTTATTCGAACAGATCTTGAAGGAAATCCTGAAATTCCTGCACTTGTGGATTATGTGACAGATATCGCTCGTGGTACTACAATTACTTGCAATGGAGCAAGTGTACATACTGTTGAGCATGTTCTTGCAGCGCTAGTGGGACTTGAAATTGACAATTGTCGAATGGAACTAACTGCGAATGAACCGCCGATTGGTGATGGAAGTGCGCTACCTTATGCGGAGGTTTTACTACAAGCAGGCTTTGAGGATCAGAAAGCTCCACGGGAATTTGTGGAAATCGATCAAATGCTTCGTTATGTCAATGAATCAAAGCAAACGGAAATTGTTGCTTTACCCAATGATGATTTCCGGATTACTGTCATGATTGATTATCAGAATTCAGCATTAGCGAGTCAACATTCAGGACTTTTTGACTTACAATCTGAGTTTTTGCGAGATTTTGCCCCTGCTAGAACATTCTGCTTTCTCACGGAGGTAGAAATACTGCATGAGCAGGGATTGATTCGAGGTGGCTCATTGGACAATGCGATTGTGATTGTGGACAAAGAAATGCCGGATGAAGAATTGCGCTCAATGCTCACAAAATTTGATATGGAACAAAATGCCGTATTGGGTCATAATGGTATACTCAACAATCGCCTTTTACGATTCAAAAATGAACCTGCAAGACATAAGCTCTTGGACATGCTTGGAGATTTAGCATTGATTGGAGCGCCAATCAAAGGTCAAATTCTAGCTGCCAGACCCGGTCATGCCGTTAATATAGAATTTGCTAAGAAGATCAGAGCATTACATAAAGAGCAAAAGAGTAAGAAAAAGTCCGTGAACAAGAATCCTATTCCTGTTTTAGATATCAATCAGATTTTGAAAGTGATGCCTCATCGATATCCATTTCTGTTGGTTGATAGAATCACAGAAGTTGATACTGAAAACAAGAAAATTATCGGCTATAAAAATGTCACGATCAATGAGCCTTTTTTTCCTGGACATTTCCCTGAAAGACCAATAATGCCTGGAGTATTGATTATTGAAGCTATGGCACAAGTTGGTGGATTATATCTTTTGAATTCTGATACATATCAAGAAGGAAAATTGGTATTTTTCATGGCAATTAATAATGCAAAATTCAGAAAACCGGTCATTCCGGGTGACCAATTGGTTATGGAAGTTACCATGACCGGAAAAAGATTCAATACATTTGCAATGAGTGCTAAGGGTTATGTCGGCGATACCCTTGTTGCCGAAGCCGAACTTTCAGCCGCAATTGTAGATACATTACCTGCTTAATTCACGATCTTGAATATATGTCTGTACTCATACATCCTTTGGCTAGCGTAGCACCTGAAGCACGAATTGGACACAATGTCTCAATCGGACCATTTTCCGTGATTGAATCAGATGTTGAAATAGGTGATGGAGCAATCATTTCAGCGCATGCAACTCTAATGAATGGGTCTCGCATTGGATCTGAATGTTCGATATTTCCAGGAGCGGTCATAGGAGCTGTTCCGCAAGATTTAAAGTTCAAAGGTGAAAAAACCCTTGCCATTATTGGTGATAGAACCGTCATTCGTGAATGTGCCACGGTGAATCGAGGAACAGAGGCAACAGGGAGAGCGATTATCGGAACAGACTGTTTGATCATGGCTTATTGTCATGTTGCGCATGATTGCACTGTAGGTGATCATGTGATCATGAGTAATGTTTCTCAATTGGCTGGTCATGTTTCAATTGGTAATTGGGTAATTCTTGGTGGATTGGCGAAGGTTATTCAATTCTGTAGTGTCGGTGATCATGCAATGATTGGCGCCGATTGTAAAGTCACCAAAGATGTTGCACCATATGCACTCATTGGGAGAGAGCCTGCAAAGGTAGAAGGAGTTAATAAAATTGGATTGAGAAGACGAGGATTCTCCAATGAAGCTATTGATGCAATTCAAGAATTGTATTCGGCAGTGTTCTTTTCCGGAATGAATACTACAGATGGACTTGAAGAATATCAACGATTACATCCAAATATGCTTCCCGAAGTTTCATCCTGTATGGATTTTATACGATCATCCCGAAAAGGCATCATTCGTTGATGTTGCAATCCACACTAAAGCATCTTGCCAAGATTCCAGCATTGTTCTGTTCGATGGGGATATATTACTTTTCTTCTTTACCACAAACACCGTTTGTCATGACCACATTTCAGTGGCAGGACAAAATATTTCACTTCTTCGCCTATTTCTTCTATGGGGCAACATTGGCTTTGGCAGTTCATGACCATGTGCGAAAGAATGCAAAAAAAAACATCCTATGGATTTTGATCATAGGATGCTTGTATGCTTTGTCAGATGAATTTCATCAGTCATTTGTGCCTGGAAGGACGAGTGAAATTGGTGATATCATCGCCGATTGTTTGGGCATTTGCATGGCCGTAATGGTTTATTGGAGAATAATAGATAAGAAATTAGTGTAATTATAATTTCGCTTGTTCATAAAATGCATTTACTGCTTTCCAATTGACGATATTCCACCAAGCATTCACATAGTCAGCTCTTTTATTCTGATATTTCAGATAATAAGCATGCTCCCATACATCGATTCCAAGAATGGGCACTGTATTCCAGCTTGATAACTTATGCTGATTCTCTGCTTGCAAGATTATGAGTGCTCCATCATCTTTGCGATAGTGCAATAATGCCCAACCACTTCCTTCGACGGCAATTGCCGCTGCCGTGAATTGTTTCTTGAATTGTTCAAAAGAACCGAATGATGCATTGATGGCATTCATGATTGGGGAAGCATCTATGATGGTGCCACCACCTTTCGATTGTGGTATCATGCATTGCCAAAACAAAGTATGAAGGGCATGTCCTCCACCATGAAAAGCACATTGCTTTGACCAATGTTGAATGAGTGTGAAATCTCCTGAGGTTCTGGCTTTTGCAAGCTCTGCTTCTGCCTTATTTAGCCCATCAACATATGCTTTATGATGTTTGGAGTGATGTAATTCCATTGTCATTGCATCTATGAATGGTTCTAATTCAGAATACTCATAAGGTAAACTTGGTAATACATGTTTGGTTAGATTACCTGATGTGGCATCGATATCTTGGGCATTTGTCAATCCCGTTGTTGCAGCCATCCCTGCGAGTGCAATTCCGGACCCAATAAAGTTTCTGCGATTTGTTTTCATGATAATTCATTCCTATGGAAATTACTGTAAATCATCGAGTGCATCTTCTGGCTTCCAAAGATGTTTAGTCAAATCTACGGCTTCTCCGATAAATGAAACATTCTCTGCAAGAAGTCTGTCTTTCATTTGAGTTGGATGATCAAAATGCATTTTACCTGATAATTCACCTAATCGATTAACCACTCTGTGACATGGAATGTCCACTCTGTCTATGACCGCATTCAAAGCCCAACCAACAAGTCTTGAGGAGCTTTTTGCACCCAAAAAACCAGCAATGATGCCATAAGTCGTTACTTTTCCACGAGGTATATTGCGAACTATGTCATACACTCTATTGTAAAAATCATTATTCTGATTCATAGATGATTCATTGATTAACTGTGGAAATTTCATGATGTGGACAACTTTACATGCAATATGGGTGCCTAAAATGAAAAATTTGTCTAAATTTCCGCGTTGAAATAGTTCCTGTTCGCACTTACTTTATCCTGTCATGGCAATTTCTTATCATGCCGAAGCAGAATTTTCCGCTGAAAACAAAGATAATCCAATCTTTGTGGAAGGTTCGTCAATCATTGTTGGTAAAGATGCCTTCATTGTTCATTCACTACTTGAATATCCATCGTGTTATGAAATGATCAATCAATCATCAAGTGAGAGACATATTGTGATAGCCACTAAAACGCATCAAGGTATTGACATTTCACTGAATGGATATACATATTCTTCAAAAGTGAGTGATAATAGGCAGTACGAGTATGGCACAATCATCAAGTCAGGAGCTGCTTCCTTACTTTCCATTGTGAAGGTGAATGCTCCCATGCCGGGATTACTGAAGGTAATCAATGTTACAATTGGCCAAACTGTAAAGAAGGGTGAAGTCATCTTTGTACTCGAAGCCATGAAAATGGAGAATGCTTTGAAATCTCCGATAAATGGTATCATCAAAGAAATTCATGTAAATGAAGGTTCTGCGATTGAGAAAGGTTTTGTCCTTTGTACAATCGGTCCGATAGAATAAAAAATAACAATTAGATACATTACGTTTTTCACTTCAAGGTTATGCCATGAAAAAACGACTACTCTTTCTCTTCAGCTTCATGCTTATTGCAAGTACTGTTACGCAGTCAGCAATAGCTGGTAGATTAGAAGGTAAATTGCTCAATGCTATTACAAAGGCCGGAGAATCCGCTCCCAATGAACCTTTGTATCTCTATTCTGCAACAATTGAAGCAGATGATGATGACAATGCTGCAAATGCATTGAAAACCAAGAATATCAAAATCATCAATCTTGGTCCTGCAATCAATACAGGTGCTGATGAGTATGCACCCACGGTTACCGCTGATGGGAAAACATTGTTTTTCGTATCGAATAGAAAGGGAAGTAAGTCAAGTGATGATGTAGAATATCGTGGTCCGGCATCGGATGACTTTTGGGCATCAAAAAAAGAAGGTAGATTGGATGAATTCCAAGCTGACTCACTGTTCAATATTGAGCCAGAGCCAAAAAATAGCAAGAACACAGTTAACACCATCTATAATGAAGGTGCTGCATCGATTTCATCCGATGGTCAAAGACTTATTTTTACTGCATGCGATCGTCCGGATGGATTTGGTTCATGTGATTTGTATTTGACAGAAATCGACGGTGTTAAATGGGGCAGACCGTCCAATCTTGGGAAAGAAGTAAATTCAAATTTCTGGGATTCACAACCATCTCTTTCTCCTGATGGAAATCGTATTTACTTTTCTTCAAACCGTTTGGGACCAAATAATACGGACTCAGACCCTGGTAATACCAATTATGATATTTGGTATGCAGATTTTGATGAAGAATCAGGTAATTGGAAACCGGCAAAAAATCTTGGTGCTCCGGTAAATACTTCAGGAGAAGAACTAGGACCTTTCATCGCAAAAGACGGAGTGACTCTGTATTTTGCTTCAACTGGTCATATCCCAAATCTTGGTGCAAAAGATTTCTATTTCACAACATTGAAAGATGCTGAAAAGAATATCTGGTCCAAACCCGAACCAATTCCATATCCTGGAATCAATTCAAAGGACGATGAAGAATTTATATCATTCCCTGCTTCTGGCGATGTTATTTATTTCTCTTCAGATAGATCTTTTGAGCGTTCTCAAGGTGGCCAAGATGTATTCATGGCATTTGTTCCGCCATTCTCAAGAGCAGTTATTCTCAGAGTTATTGTGATTGATGAATGTACAGGTGAAGGAATTCCTGCCCTAGTGACAATCAAGAACAAGCATATTGGAACATCTAAGCGTGATTCATTAAAGCAAGGCAAACCTGAGCTTCAATATATCGTTCAAAATGCCGATTATGGCACAGGTGACAATGTATCAGAGAAAATTGAATTTGAAATAGTGGCTCAAAATGACAAGTATGGTACAAAATCTCAAACTGTGACCATTATCAAGCCTGAAACAACTTATGATGAAGAAAAGGCAAAGCAATCAAAGGAAGAGCCACCTGTTCGAATTACTCTCGGAAGAAAACCACAAATTTCTGCTGAGATGGAATATGCAGATTATATAAAGCGTATTAGCAAGAAAAATCCAAATCTTGCATCATGGAAGGGCTTGGTATTGGAAGAAGTTGCAACTATCGATTTGTTCCCATTGTTACCTTATGTATTCTTTGATTCTACTTCTTCAACAATCCCATCACGCTATCGCTTATTCTCATCATCAGCGCAAACAGCAGGTTTCTCAGATGAAAGAGTGAAAGGTGATAAGGATGCAAATACTCCTGAAAAGTATTATGACATATTGAATATTTATGGCTATCGCCTGAAGAAGTATCCAAGTGTTTCCGTAACCGTAACAGGTTGTAATGATGAAACTTCACCAGGAGAAAAAGATTTGGATCTCTCTCAAAGAAGAGCTCAAATCGTCTATGATTATCTCAAGAATGTTTGGGGTATTGAAGAAAGCAGAATGAAGCTTGAAAAACGCAATCTTCCTGATGCATTGGTTGCTTCTAAAACAAGCGATAAAGATCCTCAGAGTAAATTGTATAGTAATGTCGAAAATCGTAGAACTGAACTTACATTCGCAAGTAGTTCCGAAGAAGATCTTTGGCAAGTTCGTAAGCCTCTGATCGACCGTGAGCCTACAATCTTCCCAACACCTTTGACGATGGATTTCCAATTGGATAATGGTATTGATGAAGGATTGGTTGAATCACGCAGAATCGAAGTCAAGCGCGGTGATGGTGAGTGGATTACTCTCACTAAAGTCGGAAAGTCAGAAAAAACATATACTTGGGACTGGAAAAATGCTGCCGGAGCCAAATTGGAAGAATCAATCAATGATGAAGGTGCATTTTCAGCAAGACTTATCGTAAAGAGCATCAATGGTACTGAATGTGCTTCAGAACCGATCATGATTAAAGTGATGATAGTGAAGAATAAGCCTGGCGTAAAAGTTGAGAAAGCAGGTGCAAAAACTCGCGAAAGTTATAAGCTCGTACTCTTCCCATTCAATCGTTATGATGCAGGTCCATTTAATGAGCGTATCATGAAGGAATTTGTATTTACTCGCACAATGCCCAAGTCTGAGATCTCCGTAGAAGGACATACTGACGTAATTGGTATGTTTGAATCAAATGCGAAATTGTCTACCAATCGCGCAAAGACAGTAGAAACTGCAATTCGTAATGCAACGAGAGGTCAATTCCAAGTTTTGGAATCAAAAGGTGTTGGTGAAGATTTACCATTCTTTATCAATGAATTGCCAGAAGGCAGATTGTATAATAGAACTGTTAAGATCTATATTCAGACTCCGATAGAAGAAGAATAATCTTTACAGAAAAGGATATAAGGCCATTCGAATTTCGGATGGCCTTTTTTTATGACACCATAATCGTGGAACACGGTATATTTGCAGGACCATTCTGCAGCATTTTATTTTAGATTATCATGGCATGTATACGCTCGATATCAGGGCTTAGAGTTACAAATGATGAATTGACTCAAGAGTTGATTGCTTCATATTCAAGGGCTTTTGCCGCTTATCTACCACCCGGACCCATAGTCATCGGAAGAGATGGCCGTCCTTCAGGAGTCTGGATGGAAGAAGTGATCATTGCTACGCTCAATGCATATGGCAGAGAAGTTATTTCATTGGGGATTGCTCCAACGCCTTCAGTACAACTTGAAACCGAACATTCCAATGCAATTGGAGGGATTTCCATCACTGCGTCTCATAATCCTAGTGAGTGGAATGGAATGAAATTCCTCAATGCAGGAGGTGTATTTCTCAATGCAGAAGAAAATCGTGATTTCTGGAATTATCTGGATGATAATGCTATTGAAGAAAATATCAATCCGGGAAATTGTATTGTAGTTGAAAATCCTTCAGAACAGCATATTGCAAAAATTCATGCATCTCTTCAATTATTAGGAATTGACTTACCACATGTAAAGATTCCCATATTTGCAGTTGTCGATGCAGTGAATGCTTCGGGAAGCACATTCGTACCAGCTTTGCTTGAATCGCTAGACTGCGAGTGTATTCCTCTGTATTGTGACAATACCGGCGAATTTCCTCATACTCCTGAACCATTGACCGAGCATTTGACAGATCTGATGTCAGCCGTATGCAAACATTCAGCTCAGCTCGGAATTGCCGTGGATCCCGATGCTGATCGATTGGTATTGATCGATGAACAAGGAAATGCAATTGGTGAGGAAAAAACTATCGCCTTATGCATCTTGGCAATTCTTGAATGCGCTGACTTGAAACAAGATTCATATTCAATAGCCATCAATATGTCTACTTCAAGCATGAGTGAAATTTTGGCTAAGAATAATGGTTGGAAGGTTCATAGAACTCCGGTAGGTGAGATTAATGTTGTTCAAGCACTGAAAGAACATGAATGCATCATAGGTGGGGAAGGAAGCGGTGGAGTCATTCTTCCAGCATGTCATTTTGGACGCGATTCCCTTATTGGCATATCACTCATCATTGCATTGATGAAGAAAACAGGCAAATCTCTCAGCACATTGGCTGAAATGCTTCCAAAAACATATATGATCAAAGGAAAAATGCCTTGGTCCGGTTCGGCTGATGAAATATTTCAGAGAATAGAACGACAATTCGCAAGTACTATCATTGAGATTCGTAAAGATGATGGCATATGGATGCAATTCTCAGATGGATGGATGCATGTTCGAATGTCAAATACCGAGCCGATTTTACGATATATCATTGAATGTTTGGATGAGAAAAGAGTTCAACACTATGTACAATCACTCCTGATGCAGTTTCAAGATTGATGAAAACAATTCTTACATATTTCCTATGTATGTTTCTTATGTGCTTAACGCTTGAGGCACAATTACAAACAACAAGTAAAATTAAACTTGCAAGGGTGAAATATTCAGGAGGAGGAGATTGGTATAATGATCAATCTTCAGAAGTGAATTTATTGAAATATGTGAATGAGCATACAACCATACAGACAGAACCAACTTATGAATTTGTGGATTTAGCAACTGATAATATCTTTTTGTATCCTTTGTTGTTTCTTACAGGACATGGAACCATGAATCTTACAGATGCTGAAGCAAGACGGCTAAGAGCATATTTGGAGAATGGTGGATTCCTATACATAGACGATGATTATGGAATGGATGCATCTATTAGAAAAGAGATGAGTAAAGTATTTCCAAATCAGAAATTCGTCGAGTTACCATTCGATCATCCTTTGTATTCTGCCCATTATACATTTCCAAATGGACTTCCCAAAATTCATGAACACGATGCAAAATCACCTGAAGGATTGGGACTATTTCATGAAGGTAAATTATGTGTGTATTATACATATGAGACAAATCCAAGCGATGGCTGGGCAGATCCTGATGTTCATCATGACCCACCCGAAAAAAGAGAAGCATCTTTAAAGATCGGAACAAATATCATTGTCTATGCATTGAGCAGATAATATGCAGGAAATCACACAGAGCAATTCCTCTGAACAAGTCATTGATAGACTACGTTCGGTTCATAAAAAAGAGCAATTCATCAAATTGAATACTGCTCTTTTTCATGCTTTGTTGATATCAATCATGACAGCGCTCATTTTTTCAGGGTTAGAAGTTTTTGCAAATGGAAATATAGCCTTCAGAACATTCTTGTTCTTTGCTTGGTTATGCATATCAATTGGATCACTTGGCATATTGAGCATCTTTCCAATCAGACAATTGATGAGATCTTCAAAAGAAGAAACACACTTCGCAATTGCAAATCGTGTTGGTTCCATCTTTGAAGATATACGTGATACATTGCATAATGCATTGCAAATGATGTCAAAAAAAGAGCAATATCCACTCTCAGCATTACCTTTCATTAATGCTGCATTCGATGAAGTTGAGAAAAAAAGTAGGGAAAAGGATTTTTATGAAGTTATCGATGAACAAGAAAGAAAGCGTGCTTTGATTTTCTTCATGTCAGCCCTCGGTATATCGCTCATCATGTTTATAGGATTCAGTCCTCTCAGAGAATCTCTGAATAGATTGATTCAATATCAACAGTCCTTTATACCGCCTGCACCGTATAGTTTGGATATTTCTCCCATACACAAAACGGTACTTCGTGGTAGCAAGGAAGAAATTCTCATCAGTGTTAAAGGGACTCTCCCTCCAAAGATCATTTTGCATATCAAAGAAGACATGCAGGATACGTATGACACTGTTGCAATCATAACAGACACTGCGCATATATACCGATATGAGATTCCATCTGCAAAAGCATCACTTTCATTCTATGCGCATGCTGAATGGCTCGCAGAGCAGGTATTATCACCAAAGGGAAATATTCAAGTCATTGATAGACCCGAGATTCGTTCATTGTCCGGAACCGTATCACCTCCGGGATATAGCAAGCAATCGGGTAGAACAATTGATGAGCAATCAGCTGATCTACTTGCATTGCAAGGAACTTCTGTGAAACTTGAAGTGGATGCAAATAAAGAATTATCAAAAGCATTCATCCTCTTGTTGAATCCCAAGATATCGGCAGATGAAAAGGTTTCTGATGTAAAGTCATATGACACCGTCAAGATTTCAATGAATGTAAATGCAATGAAGGCAAGCGGTTCTTTTACTCTCACTCGTGATGGTGAATATTGCATCAGCATCATTGATAAGGATGGTCGTTCGAATGCTGACCCCATTCATTATTCAGTAACCGCAATTTCTGATAATAGTCCAACGATTTCACTCATTGAACCCCAAGGGGATGGTGTATTATCCGAATCGGCAAGACTTCCAATTGCAGTTCATATAAGCGATGATTATGGGTTTTCTTCGCTCAAATTGTATTATCGATTAATTGATTCCAAATATGCTCCACCAATGGAGAAATATGCTTCATTGTCAATGCCGATTCCCTCGGGATCCGGACTCAGTGCAGATATTGGCTATACTTGGGATTTGAATCTTATTGGAATTGCGCCAAGCGACAAATATGAATTTTATATCGAGATTGCTGATAATAATACCGTAACAGGTCCAGGGAAAGCTCGCACCGGAATCATTTCGGTAAGACTTCCATCACTTGATGAGGTCTTGTCTCAGGCGGATTCAGTGCAAGATAAAGCATTGGAAACACTCGAAAAGACTGCCAAAGAAGCAGAAAAGATTGGAAAGGAATTAGAGGAATTGCAAAGAGAATTGCTTAAGCAAGATCAATCCATGGAATGGAAAGATGTGAAGAATATCGAGAATATTCTCAAGAAGCAAGCAGATCTCCAAAAGCAATTATCTGAAATAGGAGATCAATTGCAAGAAATGACCAATGATCTTCAAGAGAAGAATGCATTGTCTCCTGAGACCATACAAGAATATCAAAAACTGCAGCAATTGATGAAAGAGATCAATTCACCTGAACTTCGCAAAGCAATGGATGCAATGCAAAAGGCCATGCAGCAAGTGGATCCCGAGCAAATGCGCCAAGCCATGAAAAATATGAAATTTAATGAGGAAGAATTCAAAAAGGGAATTGAAAGAACCATGAATCTCCTCAAAAGAATGCAAGCAGAGCAAAAAACAGATGCATTGATTCGTCGTGCGGAAGAACTGGCCCAAAAGCAAGATGAACTTACGCAAAGAACCGAGAACACAAATCCTAAGGATACAAAAGAAAGAAATGATTTGAGTAAGAATCAGGAGTCCTTGCAAAAAGACATGAAAGACATGGCTTCTGAACTCAAAGAACTAGAAGATTTGATGAAAGAACTCAAGCAAAACATGCCAATGGAAGAGCTTGAAAAAGCAAAGCAGGAGTTGTCAGAACAAGAAACATCCAATGACATGCAAGAAGCTCAAAGTGACATGGAACAAGGTCAGATGAATTCTTCTGCTCAAAAACAGAAAAAGGCTTCGCAATCAATGAAAAAGTTTGCAAAGCAAATGAAGCAAATGAAGCAAGAGATGAAAAAGAACATGAATAAAGAAGCAATCAAGCAATTGCAGAAATCAGTTCAAGAAACATTGTCTCTTTCCAAGCAACAAGAAGCACAAAAATCTCGCAATCAAACATTGGATTTCAATTCCACACAAATGCCTCAATCCGCGCAAGAGCAAGCCAAACTACAAGAACAGATGTCAAAAATGGCGTCAGAACTCATGCAATTGGCACAAAAGTCACAATCTGTCACGCCGGAAATGGTAAAAGAAATGTCCAATGCAATGCAAGGCATGCAAAAAGCATCTGAGCAATTGTCGCAGAGAAATCCTCAAATGGCATCTCAATCTCAAGCACAAGCAATGAATTCACTCAATAAGGCATCCATAAAGATGCAAGATGCCTTGAACAAACTTCAAGGTGAAGGAGAAGGATCTTGTGATAATCCGGGTGGAAATGGCGAGCCTAAACCCGGAAGTGGTGGATTCATGCAACAATTGCAGAATATGGCAGGCATGCAACAACAAATCAATCAAGGTATGCCACAGCCCGGGTCTGATGGAAGTTTGTCTCCACAACAACAGCAACAATTGGCCAGACTCGCCGCTCAGCAAGGCAAAGCGCAGCAGGCAATGCAAGAATTGGCTAAACAGCAACAAGATCCAACCGGCAAAAAGCAGGCCCTGGGAGACTTGCAGCAAATTGCCGATGAAATGCAGGAAGTTGTCAGTGCAATGCAGAATGGAATGATCACACCTGAAACAAAAAGAAGACAAGATAAAATACTTTCTCGACTGCTTGATGCAACGCGATCCATCAATGAAAGAGATTATGAAATGAAAAGAGAGGCAAGAAGCGGACAAGACATAGTTGGAAAAAGTCCACCACCACTTGATCTTTCCACTCCCGAGAGTCGACAAAGAGCCATGCAGGATGTACTTAGATCTCTAGGAAAAGGATATACAAAAGATTATGAAATCATGATTCGCCAGTATTTTGATCGATTGCAGAAAATCCAGGGAATTATGAGATGAGAAGTCTTTTCATGATGCTAATGCTCTCTTCACTAACGGCCTTTTCTCAAGTAAAAACTGTGAAATTAGAAACATTGACTTCACTTCTACATAATGATGCTGATACTGTGTATGTGATCAATTTTTGGGCTACATGGTGCAAGCCTTGCATCGAAGAATTACCTTATTTTGAAGAAGCTACTTCAGGTTTTTCAAAGAAAAATGTTCGTGTCATTCTTGTAAGCTTAGACTCGCCCGCGGAACTTGATAGAGTACTTCTTCCTTTTGTGAAAAAGAAAGATTTGAAATCAGAGATTCTTTTGCTCGACGAGCATAATCCAAATGAATGGATAGATAAAATTGAACCGGAATGGACAGGTTCGCTACCTGCTACAATCATTCTGCGAAATCGGATCAAGAAAAGAGTGTTTCTTGAAAAACAATTAGAAAAAGAAGAATTATTTACCACTATACAATCCATGATGGAGTAAACACATGAAATCATTTATTCTAGCGCTGCTTTTTTTTGGTGCAGTTAATGCATTTTCTGCTGAAGGTTTGAAAATCGGTGATGATGCAAAGGATTTTTCCCTTAAGAATATTGATGGTTCAATGGTATCATTGGCAAGTTATTCCGCTGATAATGGACTTGTCGTCATTTTTACATGCAATCATTGTCCATTCTCAAAGGCATATGAAGATCGCATCATTGATTTGCATAAAAAATACGCCGGTAAAGGTTTCCCAGTTTTGGCAATCAATCCCAATGATCCTGTAACGGTTCCAGAAGATTCTTTCGACAAAATGATTGAGCGATCCAAAGAAAAGGGCTTTCCATTCCGCTATGTGATTGATGAAACACAGTCTATTGCAAAGCAATATGGAGCAACGCGCACCCCGCATGTCTATCTTCTCAAAAAACATTCTGACAATACATTCAAGATTGCATATATCGGTGCAATCGATGATAATCACAGTGATGCAAACTCAGTGAAGGAAACATATTTGTCAAATGCAATTGAATCCTTGATTGCACAAAAAACTCCCGCACCCGAAACCACAAAAGCAATCGGTTGTTCTATCAAATGGAAAAAGTGACGGACAAAACATGAATATAGGCCCATATACAATCGACATATTTGATACCGGTGATTTTGCTTTAGATGGTGGAGCAATGTTCGGCGTGGTTCCCAAGACCTTATGGACAAAAGCATATCATCCGGGAGATGAACTCAATCGGATAGACATGACATCCAGAAGTTTGCTCATACGAGGAAATGGGAAGAATATTCTCATTGATACAGGATGTGGACATAAAATGTCGGAAAAATTGGAGTCCATATATCGAGTGGATTATTCCAGAGCATCTGTTGGGCATTCTTTACAGTCTTATGGTATTACATCCGAAGATATTACGGATGTCATTCTGACACATCTTCATTTCGATCATGTGGGTGGAGCAACGAAAAGAATGGAGACAGGTGAAATCGTACCTGTCTTTCCCAATGCAACATATCATGTTCAAGAGGAACAATTGCAATGGGCCAAAGCACCCACGGAAAAAGATAGAGCTTCATTCATGCCTGAGAATTGGGATCCACTGATCGCAAATGGTATGCTGAATCTCATTGAAGGAGATGGCGAACTTTTTACAGGAATTCATGTCGAAAGAGTATATGGTCACACTCAAGGTTTGCAGATGATTCATCTCTTTGATGATGATAATCATATTGTATTTCCTGCTGACCTTATTCCAACAAGAGCACATATCCCTGTTCCATATGTGATGGGTTATGATAATTTTCCATTGACCAGCATGAAAGAAAAGGAACAATTACTGACAAAAGCCGCGGAGCAGAATTGGATTCTTTGTTTTGAACATGATGCTTTCTCAATTGCTTGCACAGTCAAGAAAACCGAGAAGGGGTTCACATACAATGAAATGGTGAATATCTGATGTCGGATTTGGAATCATCTGCATTTGATAAAGCAATAGCTTCCTATGAATGTATGACACATGAAGGCAGAGAATATCTTCGCATTTGTTCTTCAAAAGAAGTCTTTCAGAAAAAAGGCAAGAATATCTATTTTGATGAGGATGTTCAAATAGCAATCATTCGTGATGGCAGTGAATACTATGCTGTTTCGAATATCTGTCCTCATCAATATGCCGCTGTGATTTGTGATGGACTGATTGAAGAAGGTACTGTTACATGTCCGCTTCATGGTTGGATTTATTCTTTGGATTCCGGTAAGGCATTGGGTAGTAATGCGCGACTCAAGACTTATCATGTATTCGAAATGGAAGGAAGCATCTGGCTTGAAAAACCCGAAAAATTAACTCCACTTTGGCTTCGAAATTTTTGATCAAGATGGAAAATCAGTCATCCTATCATTCAGAGCTCATTAAGCAAGCTGCAAAAAAAGCAGGATTTGAATTGGTTGGCATTGCAAAAACGGAAGCATTGCCAGAAGAGTTCGATCGGTATCAAGAATGGCTAGCCTCGGGTTATCATGCTACAATGCAATATTTGGAAAAGAATCTTGAGAAAAGGGAAGATATAAGAGAAATACTTCCGGGGGCTGAATCCGTGATTGTTGTTGGATTGTCTTATTATACACCTCATTCACATCGTGATTTCAGGGAAGAAGGAAAAATCTCACGCTATGCATGGGGCACCGATTATCATGAGATACTTCCAATGAAGATGCAGGAAATAGTAACTGCATTACAATTCATAGATCCTGATTCACAATCAAAAGTGTATGTCGATACTGGTCCAATTCCTGAAAAACAATGGGCACGCAAAGCTGGGATAGGTTGGCAAGGTAAGAACTCCAATATCATTTCACGGGAAATTGGGTCATGGTTTTTCTTGGGAGTTATCATTTCCACCATTCCATTGGATTATGATTCACCGATGGAAGATTATTGTGGAACCTGCACTGCTTGTTTGGATGCATGTCCCACAAATGCAATCATCGAGCCTTATCAAGTAGATGCAAACAAATGTATTTCTTATTGGACGATAGAAGCAAAACCACACATTGAGATACCAAAAGAAATCGCAATCAATATGGAACAATGGGTATATGGATGTGATATTTGCCAGGATATATGTCCTTGGAATAGATTCTCCTCAGAAACCACAATCCAAGAATTCCAACCAAGGAAAAATGAAACCGGCTTTACTTTTCAATCAATACTGGAAATGAAACAAGAAGAATTTTCTGATAGATTCAGGAAAAGTCCAGTGAAAAGAACAAAACTAGCCGGTTTGCAAAGAAATGTAAATGCATTGCAAAACAAGGAGCAAGAATAGATTGGAGTATTTGCAACCGAATATATTTAAGGACTATCCAATTCTCTGTGGGATGTCGATGAAAGGTGAAATCAATAAATATCCACCTTCAGGATTTTCATTCCGAAGAGCATCGCTTACCGATGAGCAATTCCAAGTTCATGTAGAATCAATGGAACATTCCATCGGAAGTGGAATAGGAAAGAAGATTGTCTCTTTGAATCAAGTTCATGGAGATCAAATACATGAAGCAGTACTGAGCATACTTCCTGATGGAGATGGATTATATACCAATAATCCCGATGTAGTATTAGGAATTGCAATAGCCGACTGTTGTGGCATCATGATATATGATCCAAAAAATATGGCCATAATGGCTTTGCATGCCGGCTGGCGAGGAGTAAAACTAGATATTAGTGTGAAGGGAATAGAAATCATGAAGGAAAAGTTTGGTACAGATTCATCAGATGTATTGATTTGGTTAACCCCATGTGCTGGGAGAGAAAGGTATGAAGTGGGACCCGAGTTCATGGATTTGTTTCCAGGATTTGTAGATCAAGTTGATATGACCAATTATTTTGATTTACGATCATATATCGCTTCAACTTTGAGAGAGTGTGGGGTATTAGCGCAACATATTGAGATATCTACTAATTGTACAATAACTGATGACCGATTCCATTCTTTTCGAAGAGAAGGGAATATTGGTAGAAATATTGCTTTTTTGGGTTTAGATTAGTCAATTAGGTCAATAGACACAATCATTTCAATAGATAACTACTAAAAATACATTTCATACATATTCTAATTGCAGGATATTCGTATTTTTGAAGTGCAGCATCTTTCCATCCTCCTAAATATTATGAAGCATTGGTTATCCATGGCTTTATGCGTGTTATCAGTTCATATCATGCATGGCCAATTGTTAGAACCGGGAGTCCTCTATGGCATAAAGGATCTTCGAGGTATGTCAATACTTATAGATGACGGCATGCTGGCTGAAGCGGGAAAGCAATTCCGTCAATCGCTAGTTATCGCTGAACATGGGGCACATGCAGATGAGGCTTCCATTTTAAAGTCACTTATGATGAGACAATCCGGTGATTTTCAATATGCTGACAAAGCACTGGAAAGATTCATTCAACAAAGACCGAATTCACCATTCCTTCCCATTGCATTGATCGAAAGGGGTTCCATAGCTTATTATCAAATGGACATGCCAAAAGCGATAGAGTATTTTGGTAAAGTCGTGGAGATATCACGAGAGAAGGCCAAAACCGATTCATTGCATGCTCATTATTGCGCGATGTCATTGTATTGGAAAGGTGCTTCACAAGCAAGAGGTGGAAATCCTGATGATGCATTTGCAACACTCAAAGAAATACAATCTTTGTATCCCATGCATGGTTTGGCAGATGATGCATTGTATATGCGAGCACAATTGCGTGAGCGATCCGGTGCTGAGCAAGAAGCCATTGCATTATATGGAGAATTATTGCGTACATATCCGCAAAGAAATACTGCATTAAGTTCTTCCATTCGTGCTTCCAATATCAAGCTTGGAATGAGAGAACCGAATGCTGCAATTGCGTATATGGATCAAGCCCAAGCATTGGTGGATAAATTGCAATCGCAGGACACAACGATCATCAAGCCTGAAGTGCAATCTTTTTCTGATCATGCAATCGAAGATTTGTCATTCATGCGAGCGCAGGCATTGGTCTTGGCAAAACAAACCAGACAAGCATATGATGCATTTCTTTCATTCATGAATGCATATCCCCTATCGCCAATCATGCTGCATGCTAAAATGTCTGCAGGATATGCCGCTTTTCATATTGGGAAATATGATGAAGCTGAAGTATTGTATCAATATGTTATTGATTCTTCAAAAGATGAACATGCAATACTCAAGGCAGGAGCAAAATTATATCATGGATTGATTGCAAAAGCAAAAGGTGAAAGAGATAGAGCGAAGAAAGAGTTTGCCGCTTTGACTATGGAGACCGGGTATCAATTATTGGGACATGCATTGCTGGAATATGGCCAATTGGTTTATGAAGACAATGAAATGGAAACGGCTCGAAAGACATTTGAAAGAGCATTGCGTGAAACGCAAGAAAAGTCATTGTCTGTAAAACTCCATTTATTGCTTGGAAGTGTATATCATGATCAAGAGCAATTTGGAAAATCAGCCAGAGAATATGCATCAGCCGAGAGAATGGTGCTTTCAATGTCCAAAAGAGAACTAGAAAATAGAGAGAGTATTCTTGCGGAAGCAAGATTGAAGCAAGGAATTTCATTACATCAAAATGAACAATACAGAGATGCAATTATTGAAATCTCTACTTTCCTTGGTGAGCATAAAGTTGATGGTAGAAGAGACCAAGCATTATTTTGGCTTGCAGAATCGTATTATAAAACTGACCTCTTGACAAATGCCGAGGAATTTTACACTCAATTGATTTCGGATTATCCTAATAGCAATCGGAAAGAAGAGAGTATGTATGGGATTGCTTGGGCGCAATTCCGTAGAAGAGAGTTTGCAAAAAGTTCACAATCATTTTCAAAATTGGTCAAAGAATTCCCTCAAACGCGATTTGCGACTGATGCCTTGGCGCGAAAGGGTGATGGATATTATGCATTAAGACAATTCAAAGATGCTGCCTCAGCATATAAGTCTGCGATGAATGCCGGACCTCGTTCTGAGGAAGGACAATATTCGGCATATCAATATGGTCAGGCATTGTATAGAATTGATGATTTCGACGGTGCAGTAAAAGCATTCAGAACATTTGCGCGTTCTTATCCACAATCTCCATTATCTGCATCGGCTTTATATTCAGTAGGTTGGACATTATTCCAACAAAGAAAATATGATGATGCAATTCAAGAATTGAAAGCATTGTTGGTTGCATATCCATCTACGCAACTTGCCGCAAGAACTCATTATACCATTGCAGATGCATATTATAACCTTGAGCGCTATGATGATGCAATTGCATCCTATACAGTTGTAAAAAATCAATATCCATCTTCACCATTGGCTGGTGAAGCAGTAAAGAGCATTCAATATAGTTTGGAATTTTTGGGAAGGGTGGATGAAGCCAATGTGATTGTGGATGATTTCATTTCAAAAAATCCACAATCTGAAATCGCCAAAGATTTATTGATGAATAGGGGACTAAGTTTTTACAATGGTAAGAATTATGCCGGTGCAATCTCAGAATATGAAGCCTTTTTGAAGTCCAATAATGACATAGAAAGGAATGCTGAAGCACTTTTCTATTTAGGTAAGAGTTTTTCAAGTTTGGGTGAATCTGGCAAGGCCGAACAATCTTGGAAAGATGTGTTCAAGAAATATGGAAAAACAGAATTTGCTCCGCTCGCATTGCTTGAAATCGGACTCATGAAAGTAAATGATAAAAGATATCGAGAAGCCGATACAGCATTTATGATGGTGATGACTGAATTTCCCGAAAATGCTTCATCAGCTCAAGCAGGATTTGAGCGAGCGCAAATTGCATCGACACTAGGAGATTCACTACAAGCTTTACGATTGTATTCTTTGACGGCAGAAACATATGATAAGTCCGAATTTGGAGATCAATCCAGATATAGAATTGCAATGTATTATCGATCACGTACCATGTTCGATAGTGCAATAGTTCATTTCAGGCATATTGCCAAAAGAATGGAGAATCCAACAATAGCAGCAGAAGCGCAATATCGAATCGGTGAATTGTGGATGAAGCAAAAGGAATATGCAAATGCCATCACTGCATTTTTAGGAGTAAAAGAGCAATTTAGTTCCATTGAAGATTGGTTCTCTTTATCACTTTTGGGTCTCGGTGATTGTTATGAAACACTCAAAAATTACGATGCTGCAAAGGAGGTGTTTCAAACACTCGTGACATTAAGACCCGATGATGATTATGGTAAAACTGCATCAGCAAGATTGAAGAGAATACAGAAGGCGAAGCCATGATAATCAGAAGTTTCATATTACTATTGTTGGTGTGCTCTGCTTATGCTCAGGATAGCAAGAACGCAGCAGATCAGCCATTGGATTTGCAAGAATTCGTGATTACCGGCAAGACCAATGCCGATATCAAAGGTGGATTAAAAATGAAGCCGGCTAAGCCTGGAGTATTCACAAAAGCAGAACTTGATTCAATTAATACTGATATAAAAATACCCATACCACTATTACCAACAATACCATTGCCTGCAAGTCCAATGAATCCATATTCTGTCAATGGATATGCAATGGGAGAATTCGGAATATTCATGACTCCGAAAATCAATGCAGGATATTCTTTTGCATCCGGCGGATATTCCATTGATGTATTCGGTAATTATGAAGGAAGTCAAGGTCATATAGACAATGCCGATTTTTCAAAGAGTGGAATATCACTTCAAGCTGCTTATGATGCTCCAAAGAAATATGTGTTCTTTGGTGGCAGTCGAACTGAAACAGGATTGAATTATTCATCAACTCGCTTCCAATTATTTGGTGCAGATAAAACAAATATTGTTGAAAGAAGCATTGATAATCTTGGAGCTCAGGTTGATGTGAAAGGAACAATCAGTTCTTATGCTTATTCTATGGGTGCTCACTGGCAAACATTGACGATTGGAACAGATTCTCTTTCTTTGTCTGATTCCAGAATAAAGGGATATGCACAAGTAACTACGCCCATGCTTGGAATGTCCATGACAGCTCATCTCAATATTGATTTGCATTCATATGGAGATACTTCATCGTATAATTTCATACAGGCAGGTGCATCAGGAACATGGACAGAGGATGATTTAACTTTGACATTTGGTGCAGGATTGCAAACTGCCACAAATTCTGAAGGAACACAATACGGAGCCATTTCAATCAATGGTAATGCAGAGTATAGAATATCATCTGAGTTAACCTCATCCCTTCAATTGAGTAGTGGTTTGAATACTAATTCACTTGGTGAGATGCTTTTGAGAAATCCATATTTGATTCACATGCCGTTGATTTCATTCAGAAGAGATGATATAGCAATCACTCCAATCATTCTTTGGCATCCGGACCTGGATATGACGGCATCATTTAAAGCCAAATATCAGACTTCATCGAATTTGCCAGTGATGTTACCAAATTCCACTGAATCAGGAAAATTCCAAGGATTTACAATTGAGTATCTGTCAGGTACGATTTTGGATTTGCAATTGGAAGGTCAATGGAAGCCTTTCCAACATACCAGAATCGGAGGATATGCATCTATGCTGTTTAGTTCTCTGTCTGATTCATCGACAGCTATTCCGATGTTGGCTCCACTCACAATAGGCATGCGTTATGAGCGTGATTGGTTTGCATCATTCACTTCCATCATTTCACTTGAATATGTAGATTCAAGAACTGTTACCAAAGATGATTCCATCGAATTACCATCATATATCATGGCAAATTTCAAACTCAATTATACAATTCAAAAAGATCTCGAAGCATTTATTCGGATTGACAATCTCCTCAATTCTTCCGTATATGTATGGAATAGGTTTAGAGAGAGGGGAACATTCGTCGCACTTGGTGCGAGATATCTTTTCTAAGAGGAAGAGAGACTATGAGTAATCAACAAAATCCACATGATGAATTTGGCGGTTTTGGTGAATCAGATGACCAAACCTTTTTGCATGACAAATCAAAATTGTCTTCAGAAAGTGAATCAACATCAACACCCGAAAAAGGTGAATCCAATGAGTCCGGCTCAGGATTTATTTCTTATGTACAACCTGATGTTCCGCCTGAAGAAGAACAGACTAGTATAAAAAAAGTGGCATTGATTGCAATTGCCACTGTTTCTGCATTAGCAATTATTTGGATGATGATTCCATCCAAAGAAGGAAATGAAAACAATCCCGAACAGATTGCGAGTGTTGACACAGTTACAGTTGCCGAATTGGAAGAAGAATCACGGAAGCAGGCTCAAGCAACTACTATAGAGCAGGATTCAATTGCTAGAGTTCAAGATTATTTAGCAAGAATGCAAATGTCTCAAGGACAGAATATCGGTAATAATGGAAGGAGCGATGAAATTATCAATGAAGAATCAAAAGCTCCTGAGAAGAAAGTTGTTCCACCTGATCCTATTCCTGCAAAGACTTTTCCGGAATATCGTGAAGTGGAAAATGCTAAACAGGCAGAATCCATACAAAAAGATGAAATTATTCAGCAAAAGGCAAGAGTACAAAAACCTTTACCAGAAATAAAGAAAAAACAAGAGAAGGCAATTGCTCAAAAGCCCGTGAAAAAAGATCAAGAGAAAAAGAAGCCAGAAAATAACACATCTCAAAAACAAAGTCAACAAGATCAAGTTCTGAGTGAAACCTTTATTGATAAAGAACCAGTCAAAAAGAATCAGGAAATCAAGAAGGAAATAAAGAATACTTCAGGTGAAGAATATTCTGTGCAAGTACTCTCTAGCATCTCCAAACAAGAAGCTGATAAAGCACTGAAGAATTTACAATCGAAAGGGATTTCTTCTGCCTCAATTAGTAAGAAATCATTAAATGGCAAAACATGGTATCGTGTTCGTTTCGGTTCTTTCGAAGATAGAAAACAAGCACAAGGTGCTGCAAAGAAAGCCGGATATTCCAATTCATGGGTAGATAGAGTAAAGTGAGTAAGTGATGTCATTGAGAGAGCGATATAATGAAACCCAGTTCACATATAGCATTAGAGTGCTCTGGGATCGTTATGCAGCACGGGGATTTTTCATTGCATTGTTGCTCATGTTTGTTCTACTCTTTTGGTTCTCTCAGACCAGTATTGTCATTGAGCCATATAAAAAAGAAGTCAATTATAGTCCAGTCATATTGTTGAATTTCGGTGATGGAGATGGAACGGGCAGGAGCAAGGGTAATCTTGCAAAAGAAGGTGCCAAGTCTTCAGGAACAAAGCCTCAAAACCCGCTTGAAGATGCTGGAAAAGTCAAATCATCATCATCGGCAAAAGATCCTTTGTCAACATCGAATCCAATTGCCAAAAGTAATGTATCAGCCACGAACAAATCTGACACGGATTCTTCTAAAGGACAGGGCAGAGCTGTTGGTGCAGGGAGTGGAAATGGTACAGGATTGGGAGAAAAGGGGACTGGGCCCGGAAAAGGAATGGGTTTGGGTGATATTGAATGGGGTGGAGGGGGAAATCGCACCGTCTTAAACAAGATATTGCCACCAAGTCCCGGAAATCTCGATAGATTGGTCTCAATCAAGATTCGTTTTACTGTTTTATCGGATGGTACGGTAGGCGATATGCGTCCTATGACGAAGGGTGATCCAAGTTTGGAATCGGTTTCACTCAAGACATTAAAAAAATGGAAATTCAATCGATTGGATTCAGATATACAAATGACCGGTACCATTACCTTTACATTTAAGCCAAATTAGGCCTGAATAAGATGGAATTTGACAAAATCATCCTATTTGTGGAAAGTTTGCCTATTTATCTCATAATCATCCTTGGGATAATTCTGCTCTTAATTGTGCTGAAAGTGGCACGCAGTTTCATTAAATTTGCACTGTCTCTTTTCGCGCTCATCATACTTGCGCTCGTCATTTTGAAACTTCTCAATCAACCTTGATATGTCACAAACGATCGGAATCATCGGCACAGGATATGTAGGACTAGTTACCGGAACTTGTTTTGCTGAAAGTGGGAATAGTGTTCTCTGCATTGATGTGGATCAACATAAAGTTGAAACATTGCAACAAGGCAAGATGCCAATTTATGAACCTGGTCTTGAACATTTGCTCGAAAGGAATATTAGCAATGGTCGCTTGAAATTCTCAACGAATTTGGAGCATGCGGTAAAACAATGCGCAATTTTGTTTTTGTGCTTGCCCACTCCTCCGGGAGAAGATGGTTCTGCTGATTTGAATTATGTGATGGATGCTGCGAAAAATATTGCTGAAATCATTAAGAAAGAAAATATCACTGATTTTCGAATATTGGTCAATAAAAGTACGGTACCCGTTGGGACAGCAGACAAAGTTCGCATGATTTGTAGAAATTATGCTCCTGGTTATGATATCGAAGTTGTGAGTAATCCTGAATTTTTGAGAGAAGGATTTGCTGTTGAAGATTTCATGAAACCAGATCGTGTCGTTGTTGGTACTTCCAATGATCGCGCTGAAGATGAGATGCGTGATTTATATGAGCCATTCTTGCGCAGTGGAAATCCAATTTATGTGATGGATGAGAAGAGTGCTGAAATCACCAAATATGCAGCAAATTGTTTTTTGGCAATGCGTATTTCATTTATGAATGAACTTTCTGAGTATTGTGAAACAATTGGTGCGGACATCGAAAATATTCGCATAGGAATTGGTTCTGACTCACGCATAGGTAAGCGATTCCTCTTTGCAGGAATTGGTTATGGCGGAAGTTGTTTCCCCAAAGATGTGAAAGCACTATTACATTCCACTGATGCAGTCGGTACTCCGCTTGGAATCATTCATGCCGTCGAAGAAGCAAATGCGAGACAAATCAATCGATTTGTGGAGAAGATCATCAATAGATTGAATTCGGCAAAAAATGCAAAAATTGCATTATGGGGATTGTCATTTAAACCCAATACGGATGATGTTCGTGAAGCTCCTGCTTATACAATCATCGATAGATTATTGGAAGTTGGTGCGAATATATCTGCCTATGATCCGGAAGCAATGCCCAATACCAAGTCCATTTATGGCGATGCTCTTCACTATGCAAATTCTGCATATGATACATTGAAAGATGCTGATGTATTGATCATCGCAACAGAGTGGAATGAATTCCGTAAGCCTGATTTTTCCGTATTGCGGGCATCATTGAAGCAGCCATTGATTTTTGATGGTAGAAATTTATTCGATCCTGAAACAATCGCCTCTGAAGGATTTGAATATCATAGTATCGGTAGATTGGCAACCGGTATTATATCTTGAGCATAATCCTGATTTTGCTTTTTACATCTCATTGAACGATTCTATGTCATTGATTGATTTCGTTCTCCTGCTTTTTGCGGCAAAAACTCTTGTTTTTGTCTATGGTGCGGCTCGATCAAGACGCATTCTTCTTCCTACACATTCTTTATTGAATGAAATCGTTTCAATTGTCATTCCGGCAAGAAATGAACAAGAAGCATTGCCATTCTGTCTGGAATCTCTCCTAAAAAACACTGATCCAACAATTGAATTCATCATTGTCAATGATCGATCAAATGATGCCACTCAAGAAATAATTGATGCTTTTTCTGCGAAAGACAGCAGAATAAAGTCAGTTCAGTTAACCCAAGAGCGATTCGGCAATTTGCGTGGTAAACCTGGTGCCTTGCATGCGGGAATATCTTTTGCAAAAGGTGAGATCATCATAATGTCTGATGCCGATTGCACATTCCCTGAGGATTGGGTACGAACAATTGCGCATGCATATTCAAATCCTACAATCGGAATGATTGCAGGATTCACTACAGTGCATACAAGAACACCATTTCATCATTTGCAGGATATGGAGTGGATGATGAATCATACATTGGCATCTGCAGCTATGTCGCTCGGACATCCACTTGGGTGTTTTGGTAATAATTTATCAATCAGAAAATCTGTCTATAATGCAGTTGGTGGTTATGCCGGTATCAAATTTTCAGTAACAGAGGATTTGCAATTATTGACCGGAGTCTCAAAGGCGGGGTATGGAATTTTATATCCATGTCATCATTCCAATGCCGTCAGTACTGAACCTTGCCCGGATTGGAAGAGCTTTGTGAGTCAACAACATAGATGGGTCCGTGGCTCGGATGCATTGGGATGGAAAAAATATCTTTTTGCCTTCTTTGCATTTGTCTTTTGGACTTCACTCATATACTCAGGGTATATGAGTGATTGGACGGGTATGGCTAGCATATTGGCCATGCGAGTGATAGGTGACTGCATGATTGTGATGCCTACGCTATTTGCACTCAGAAGGACCAAACATATCCCTTGGATGGTCCCGGGAATGCTATTCATGATTTATATGGAAATTATGGTTGCCTTCCTTTTACTCAAGAAAGATGTTCATTGGAAAGGTCAAACTTTCCAATGATTATTTTATTTGCATTGCTGCTTTGACAAAACTAATGAAGAGGGGATGTCCTTTTACGGCTCTTGACTTATATTCAGGATGAAATTGCACGCCGACAAACCATGGGTGATTTTTTAACTCGATGATTTCCACCAATGTTGTATCAGGAGATACACCGCTTAGTTTCATACCATGATCTTCCAATGTCTTGCGATATGCATTATTGAATTCATAGCGATGTCTATGTCTTTCCTGAATCGAATCCACCCCATAAGCCGCATGAGCAATGGTGCCCTTGCGAATGGTACATGGATAGGAACCAAGTCTCATGGTTCCACCTTTGTCTGTTACTTGTTTTTGTGCTGACATCAGGTGTATCACCAAATCTTTTCCTTTTTTGAATTCGGCCGAATGTGCATCTTTTATTCCTGCAACATTACGGGCGAATTCAATAACGGCACATTGCATTCCAAGACAGATACCAAAGAAGGGTATTTTGTTTTCTCTGGCATATCTAATTGCTTCAATCTTTCCTTCAATACCTCTTGATCCAAAACCCGGTGCCACAAGAATTCCCTGCATCCCTTTCAGGGTGCTTGTCACACTCGTTTTATTGATATTTTCAGAATCAATCCAAGTGATTTCAACTTTGGCATTATTGATGGCACCCGCGTGAACGAAAGCTTCTAGAATACTTTTGTATGAATCTTTCACTTGATTGTATTTTCCGATCAATCCGATATGAACAGTATGCTTGGGTTGCTTGATGCGATTAACAAATTTGGACCATGTGTCCATGTCCAATTTGCCGAGTGACATTGAAAATTTCTTGAGAACGATTTGATCTAGATTGCGTTTCGCAAGACTAAGAGGTACTTCATATATGGTTTCTGCATCGAGCACCTCGATGACAGAATCTTCTTCCACATTACAGAAGAGCGCAATCTTACTTTTCAGTTCTTTATTGATTGGTTGCTCAGTTCGGCAGAGGAGAATATCCGGTCTGATACCCATTTCCATCAACATTTTAACTGAATGTTGCGTTGGTTTTGTTTTTAACTCCCCGGCAGATTTGATATAAGGAACATAAGTCAAATGAATGTTCAGTGTACTTTTTGGACCTTTCTCCATGCATAACTGACGTACAGATTCCATGAATGGCAAGGACTCAATGTCTCCGACAGTTCCACCAATCTCGATAATGACAATATCAAATAGTTTATCATAAATTGTCATGCGTCTCTTGATTTCATCGGTGATATGCGGAATCACTTGTACGGTTTTACCAAGATATTGTCCTTGACGTTCTCTTTGAATCACTTCAAAATACACTTGACCGGAAGAAACGGAATTAGATCTCGTTCCATCAACATCAAGATAGCGCTCATAATGTCCGAGATCGAGATCGCATTCGGCTCCATCATCTGTTACATAGACCTCACCATGTTGTTGAGGGTTCATTGTCCCGGGATCCACATTGATATATGGATCAAATTTCATGATCGTAACCGATAAACCCCTTTGTTTCAAAAGTAAACCAAGGGAGGCGGAAGCAATTCCTTTTCCAAGTGAAGAGAGAACACCACCTGAAATGAAAATGTATTTCGTTTTCTTAGCAGCCATGATCAAAGAGCATTATGTTGTGAATAAAAGAGCAAATAAAAAAGAAAAGGAGACGCGAGTGCATTGCTGTATCGCGTCTCCCCAAAGACTTCATTGCGAATAATTACATGTGTTGAATGATGGCATCACCAAATGCGGAACACGATACTTCGGTAGCTCCATCCATCAAACGAGCAAAATCATATGTAACGGTTTTTGCAGAAATAGCGCCATCCATTCCTTTGATGATAAGATCAGCGGCCTCATTCCAACCCAAATAACGGAACATCATCTCACCGGAAAGAATCACGGAACCCGGATTTACTTTGTCGAGACCTGCATATTTGGGCGCAGTACCATGTGTTGCTTCGAAGATGGCATATCCATTATCATAATTGATATTTGCACCCGGTGCAATACCGATTCCACCTACTTGAGCAGCAAGAGCATCACTGATATAATCACCATTGAGATTCAAAGTAGCTATTACATCATATTCGGCAGGCCTTGTCAAAATCTGCTGAAGAAAAGCATCCGCTATTGAATCTTTTACCAATAATTTGTCACCGGGGTTTCCACCACAATCATCCCAGCCTATTGCTATATCAGAGAATTCCTCTTTGACGAGTTCATAACCCCAATCTCTGAATGCTCCTTCCGTGAATTTCATGATATTGCCTTTATGAACCAATGTCAAACTCTTACGATTCTGACTGATGGCATATTTCAAAGCGGCACGAATGAGGCGTTTGGAACCTGGAGCTGAAACCGGTTTAATTCCTAGACCCACAAGATCAGGGGCTTCGGCACCGAAGCGAATCTTTTTATGAAAAGCAGGAAAAGAAGTCTCTAGAAATGATAGAAGGGAAGCAGTATCCTCGGCACCTGCTTTGAATTCTATACCCGCATAGATGTCTTCCGTATTTTCACGGAAAATAATCATGTCCACAAGTTCCGGACGCTTCACAGGAGAAGGTACGCCTTGAAAATATCGGACTGGTCTTAAGCAAACATATAAATCCATCAATTGACGGAGAGCAACATTGATGGAGCGAATGCCACCGCCAACCGGAGTTGTGAGAGGACCTTTGATTCCAACAACATATTCACGAAGAGCTTTTAATGTGTCTTCAGGAAGCCAAGTATTGGGTCCATAGACCTCATTTGACTTTTCGCCTGCAAATACCTCAAACCACTCGATTTTTTTTGAACCGCCATATGCTTTTTCAACTGCGGCATCAAGTACTTTGACAGAAGCAGCCCAAATATCCGGACCAGTCCCATCACCTTCTATGAATGGGATGATTGGATTATTTGGAACATTAAGAGATCCATCAGGTTGAACAGTGATTTTTTCACCTTGTTGAGGTGTATTTAATTTTTCATACGACATGAGGTAAGATCCAAAGCGGGAACATTGAGAATTTTAATCGGCAAAGTTAGAGATTTGGCATGAAATCCCGTAGAGAAATATGTATTATTTCCTTTCTTTCATTGGTGTTTTAACTTCGATCATGACAGTTCTTGAATAAGCCCTTCCTTGAGGTGAGTCATTTTCAAAAGGAATCTCTTTTCCACCCATTGGTATGATGGAGTATGTTCCAGCTGAAAGACCAAGATATTGACTCACTTGTTTACAGCGCTCTTCGGATAAAACTTGATTATAAGAGGAATCTCCTGTTCTGTCCGTATAACCTGTGATGGTTACAGTGGAATTTGACTGTATGGACTGCTTTATGGAATTGGCAATATTCTGATTCGAGGAACTAAGACTTGATTTGTCAAAATCAAAGAGAATCAAGGCAAATCGCTCGATTAATGTATCATTGATGCGTAATTCCTGCTTTTTGCGAAGTGTAACTCTTTCTGTTTGAACATCTGTATTCCAAGAATGATTATTCCCAATCGTATCTATGGCTAGTAATTTGACTGAAAGAGGTTTATTTGACATTTGACTCGATGGAGAAATTGTCCATGTAAAAGTACTATCGGGGATTTTGCCATTTCCTCTAAACGTTTGTACTATTTGTTCTCCATCCGCAATGATGATTTCCCAAGATTTGATTGCATCACCTGCTTGAATCCTTGGTTGAATGACCAAAATTGGTGGATTCATGGTGCGGGTGATTGTTCTTTTCTTCAATGGACTCAATAAATTGGGATCCTTCGATGTGATTTCTGCTCTCGCATTTTCTTGTTGACCATCTAGTGTCGATGGATTTGTTGGTGTGCGGGGTAATTTTCCGGTATTTATGGAGATCTTATTAGAGCTAATGCCCCAAATGGCTTGCATATAAGACTGTATATTCTTTGCTCTTTGGAGTGTGATCCCGGGGACATCATCCTCAATTAAGGTATTGGTGAAACCCGATATATCAAATGATGCTGAAGATGCTTTGGCTCTACTTCCAATGATATTCAATATGTCTCGATATATGTCAAGTGTTGAAGATGGCAATGAATCTTCATTGAATAATCCTGCTTGAGAGGGTAACAAAAGTCTTTGCTTGGTTCCACCAAGGTCAGATGAACCTTCCTCAAAATAGATATATGGCAGCAATGGGAATGTCTCAATTTGTTCCCATTCTTCAATTCTAATCGTTGGCTTTGAAGTTCGTTTACCTTTTTCATCGAGACCATATACCACGAGATTCCCTGTATATTCGGGAGGGGTGAACAAAGTTTTCAGATATGTTTCGCTAATCATGATTGTATCAATGCGAATATCATTGTTAACTGTACCTTTGATAAATCCCTTTTGACTTTCATTCAAAATGGTTGATGTATTTATTGCAATTGGTGAAACTCTGATGATAGTATCTCTTCTATACACTGTATCTATGATGACTTTTGGTTCTTTGCTTGGGACAATTCCAAATTGCAATGCCAAACCAAGTTGAATTCTGCTGATATTCCAATCATATGATGTAAGAGATTGGAGTGGATAATGATATTCTATGAATGGAACAAGAAGTGAAGTGTTTGATATTGGTAAATCATATGAATATGCCACTGATACCGCTGTTTGAAAAGAGGAAAGATCAGGGATTGTTCCCAAAGTGTCATTGCGAATTCCCCTTCCATCCAAGAATGCTACATTATCAGGTGATATCAATGTTTCTTTTTGATTGAATGATTGACTCAACACATAATTCAATCCGATTCCGGCAGAAATATCTCCGCCAAAAGGCAAGGTAAACGATAACATTGGTCTTGCTGATATTTGAGTGATCATGGATTCAATAGAGTGTCGAACCGTGATATCCCGAGCAATTGTATCAAATGGGAATTGTGGATTGCGTATGAATTGATTGCCGATCTTTTCATCACTTGAAATTGTTGCACCAGGAGTATTGATTCCCCCAAAAAATCGAAAACTCATTTGTTCATTAATGGGAAATCGAAGTAATATTCCGATGTCATATCCAATACCGGTACCTGATCTTTCAGAAAAACAGCATGAGGGATATCCCGGAAGATCTTTAAATCCTGTGGAATGCATGCTTTGCATGATTGCACCATAAGGACCAATAAACCAAGTAGGTTTATTATCTTGTGAATATGAAGAAGCCGATATTGCAAACACAAGAAAGACTGATATGAAAAATGTCCTGAAAAGTTGCATTCAATTAACCTTGTGTAAAATCTCTTTGTTCAAAAACCCCAACGAGTGTTCGATATTCATCGTCGATCGGCATGCTCTCATGTGTAATTGGATTCAACTGAACTAATACGGATTGTGCAGTTATCAATATTGTTCTTTCCGGAATTAAAATGATCAATTGATCAAACATGAATGAAGATGTACCGAGGTGAGAAATTCTTGTCAATACTTCATATTGTTTGTCAAAGAGTGCAGGAGCTAGATAATTTATCTCTGTCTTGGCAATCACAAAACGATGTGAATCAATGAATGTACGCTCATTCATCTCCAATCCCAAAGCTCTAAAATATTCAACTCTGGCATCTTCGAGCCAATAGAGATAGATGATATTGTGGACGATATTCTGTCTGTCCACCTCAAATGTCTTCACTCTTCCTGATAATGTATGATGATATGCAGTGAAGTCTATGTTCTCAATATATCTATCTTGAGATTTCATCGATTTTCCTTCATGATGCTATCAAAACTTTGAATGAAAATCATTGCTGCTTCTTTAACTTCTTGTGTGCTAATATCTCTATGAAATACAGCGCGAAGACATTGTCCTCTGCCGGATGAAATCTCCAAGCCTCTTTTGGAACATTCATTTTTCAATGCTTGCGGATCGGTATCGAATCCACAATCTATGATGAGAATATTTGTATCAACTGTACCACCTGAATTGGCCAATGTACATGAGGTTTGTGAGAAAATCTGCTCGGCAAATTTTCTTGCTTTTTCATGATCATCTCTCAAATGCTCTCTATGAAATTGCAAAGCATGAATACCGGCCGCAGCCAATATTCCGGATTGTCTCATTCCACCGCCCAGCAATTTTCTCCAATGTCTGGCATATTCCACTTGATCTTTTGTTCCTATGAACACTGAACCAGCAGGCGCGCCTAAACCTTTCGAAAGACAAACGGAGAGTGTATCCAAGTAATGAGCATATTCATGAGGAGCAGTTCCTGTTTCAGCACATGCATTCCAAATGCGCGCACCATCACAATGAAGAGGTATTTGTTTGCTTTGAGCGAAACCAGAAACTTCTTCTATTGATGAAAGTGAAAGAACGGTTCCACCATGTCGATTATGCGTTTGTTCGATGCAGATCAAAGAGGTTTTTGGGAAATAGTAATCACCGGGTCGAATGGCTTCATTGATTGATGAACCTACTAACTCTCCTCTTTCAGTTGGAATACAATACATCTGTACACCGGCAATGATTGCAGGAGCTGCTGTCTCATAATGAAAGATATGAGATTCTGATTCGACAATGATTTCGTCGCTTCTTTTAGTGTGAATGGCAATGGCAATTTGATTACCCATCACACCGGTTGGAACAAACAATGCGGATTCTTTGCCAAAAAGCTCTGCAATCATTGATTGCAATCTATTAACCGTTGGATCTTCCGAATAAACATCGTCTCCTACTTCCGCTTCCGCCATCGCTTTGCGCATTTCGATGGTTGGTTTAGTGACAGTGTCACTGCGCAAATCATATTTGATGGAACTCATCGATTCTCCTGAGCGGCTTGATAAACACTGGAATTGGCTGGATCCAATTGAGATAAATTGGTGAATACTCCTGTATCTGAGTATCCTTTAAATAGATCTGCCAATTCTTGGAATTTGGAATTGAAAAATGCTTCCATGAATTGACTGCGCATGGTCACTTTGGATTTTTTGAATTGTGCCATTTGCTCGATGATAGTTGCAAATAGTGGCAATCCTTGCGATTTGTCTTTATTCACAGCTTCCAAGCCGTCAAAATGATAGGAGAAGATAAGTCTCCTGAATTCTTCATACAATAAATCAGATGCCTCTGTGGCAAGTCCAAGTTTGGATGGAACCGATGGATCAGGAGTAGCGGGATAACCTGTTACATTTGCTCCGGCACCTGCCCGACAAATTACTTTTGCTTTTTCATAAAATGGTGTGCCGTCAAGTTCTGCGAATGTGTCCAAAAACATGCCGATGGACATTAACATATAGAAATCAATCGGCGATGACAATGCATTGAATCGATTGGCCTGAAATGACATCATATTGCCCGGGGCATATTCAAATGTCCATTGTTTGTCCATCGCTCTCATGAGTATGGATTTTGAGCCATCCTCAAGAACTGTATATGACATCACTGTGAGTATCCCGCTATATGTGTTGTTCGGACCCCGCGAAGTGATTGTGATACCAATATCGACAGGCACTTTTGGTTTATCCCAATCTGATTCAGAATATCGTTGAGTATTGATATAATTGATGATGTCTTGTCGAAGATTCTGAATATCAATTCGATTATCAAAAGAAATATTTTTCAAATCTACATTCACTTGCAATTCAATTTCCTGAGCATGAAGCATCGGGAAGATATTCAGTACAAAAAATATGGTGGAAAATATGAAACTTCGCATGGATTCACCTTGATTTGGGGTATATGTTAACTATTACGAAAATACTATGCTTGGGAGCCATCGGCAACTATTTTGTGGTAAATCCACTACAAGTACAATCAAGAATTTCTGAAATTCATGGGAATATCATTGGAATGACATCGCCAATCCATTGTGGAAGCATTCATCCTTCACTTTCAATGGTTGATACATGCTCTCATTTCGGAATCTCATTATTACCGTCACTTTTCGGAATCAAAGACCTATCAAGACTAGCCATTTGTGGAGAAATGCGATTGGAACAATCAATTGGATTGCATATGAAGACAGAATTCATGAAGATTGATCAATTTTCAATGATGCAATGTGATTTGTCAACGGCATGGAATCCTCATGATATGTCATTGATTCCTGGATTTGGTCTACAAACTGAATTTGTGTCCTTTGATGATGGCATATTGCATTGTACTGAATTGAACATGGGTGTAGGCGCAATAATGAAGATTGATGAAAAAGTTGGAGTAGGCATCTTGTTTCAATATCCAATAGCAAGACCAATGTCAGAATTTAATGCAAGTTTTACACAACCACTTTTAACGATTGGCTTTGGATTTACTCCAATTGAAGGTATGGGTATAGATGTGGATATGTTAATGACAGAATACTCTTCGGGTCTCAGACCAAGTTTTTCATGGAATTTTACTCGTAATATTCGTTCGCACATAGGATTATCTGTACCACATTCTTCCGTGACAATTGGTTTGAGTATGTTGATAGATGATATTTTTGTACAAGTAAATATGTTCAATCACATGTATTTAGGAAATTCTTGGCATATCGGTATGAGATATTGTCCGGATTTCGACTAATTGAGTACTATTATGGCAAAGCAAAAAACACTATTTGAACAGTTAAAAAGCGCCGAGCATCAAGAATCCGTGATTGAGAAATCAATGTTCTCTAATCATAGTGTTCGATTAGTATTTATGATTCTCATTATCATTCTTACAGGATTCATGTTCCCGAATCAAAGAGCAATTAATGAAAATGGTGAAGATGTAAGACAAGTGAATATCGGTGTTCTTTGGATGAATGAAACAATTAAAGCTGAATTTCCTTTTGCGATTATTAGACCCGAGTCTGAGATTGAACTCGAAAAAGAAAAAGTACTGAAATCTACGCCTGTCATTTGTTTGAATATTGAGAACGCAGTAACAGAAGCCGAAGCCAAACTATCGGCTTTGCTTCAAATTTGCGATGGTAAATTGCAGGAATCAGGAATACTAAGTGAAATTGTCACAAAAAACATTCTAGAGTTTCCTCAGCAAAAAAGGGCAATCATTGGTCAAATAGTACAGAAATATAGAGTTGAACTGATTAGTTCGTATTATGAAAGAAAGCCACTTATTTCTGTTGCAATATCAACTCTTTCCGACACTGTTTTCATTCGTAAAAATAAAGGGATTGACATTCCCATGTTGAAATCTGCATTTTCGGATACAACTCTCATGAGGGGGCAACTTTCTGAATTGTTTGCCGACAAGTTGCAAATGCAAGAGGTTGAAAAAGTGGTGTCAACTTTGATTGAAATCCTAAGACCCAAGTATGAAGTTTCAAAATCATTGACTCAGGAAACAAAGTCAAATAGATTGGCATCGATTCCTCGCACTCTCGGTATTGTCAGAGCGGGTGAAGTACTGATCAGAAAAGGCGAGAGATTTGATCGATTATCCGCATTGAAAGTGCAATCTTATGTTAGTAATAGAGGTAATTCAGATACTTCGACTTATTCTTGGAGTATTCTATTAGGTAGCATAGGACATTCCTTCCTCATCTTTTCCATGATGATATTATACTTGTATTTCATTAGGCCTGTCATTTTTGCCCATCATCAGCAATTGTATGGTTTATTTGGAATAGTGCTCATCGCCCCCATATTTTCTTGGATAACGGTGTTCATAAATAGTTCTTATCCATTGGAATATGCAGTGATAGTACCTGCCCTTTCAATGTTAATCGCGATTCTGTATGATTCAAGAACTGCATTCTACAGTACAGTCGTAATGTCCTTGCTGATCGCAGGAGTAAGAGGAAGCGATTATTCTGTTGGACTTGCAATGATGATTGGTGGTATGGTCGCAGCTTATAGTGTCAGAGACATTCAAGCAAGAACACAACTTTTTGCATCAATCACTTATGTATTTATTGGAATGTCCGTAAGCATTGCTTCGATTGGAGCTGAAAGATCATTGAGTTGGAATGAAATGTATCCGCAATTGATTGTTGCCGGAATCAATGCAGTGTTTTCACCCATTTTCACATTTGGTGTTCTGTATTTAATTGAAAGAGTATTTCCGGTCACCACTGACTTGAAAATCGATGAATATGATTCCTTGGAACATCCACTATTAATAGAAATGAATGAAAAAGCTCCGGGTACTTTCCAGCATACCATGACTATAGCTAGACTTGCTGAGAGCGCTGCTCATGCCATTCATGCAAATGCTTTGCTTGCAAAAGTAGGATCATTATATCATGATATTGGGAAAATACCAAAGGCTGAATATTATGTTGAGAATCAAATAAATATTGATAATAAACATAATCATCTTCCTCCAAAGAAAAGCGCATCTATCATCAAGGAACATGTTCATGATGGTATCGAACTTGCAAGAGAGTATAAGCTTCCTCAGAGAATTATAGATTTCATTCCAATGCATCATGGCACAATGCTTGTCAAACATTTTTATGCCAAAGCAATTGAGTTGTCACAGAATGGGGAAGGACCGACTATCGTTAAAGAAGAGGATTATCGATATACAGGACCTAAACCAAATACGAAAGAGACAGGAATTCTCATGCTTGCGGATGCGGCAGAAGCTGTTGTTCGATTGAATAATGCAGAAACCAAAGAAGACATTGAGGTAATTCTTCAGGGAATCATACATGATAGAATGCTAGATGGGCAATTGGATGAATGTCCACTTACCATTGCCGAGATACATGAGATTAAGGAATCCTTTATAAAGAATCTTCTGGGAATGCGACATCACCGGATTACATATAAAGAAATACCTGATAAGAAATGATGAAAAAAAAAGCCCGCTTCAAAAATGAAGCGGGCTTTTTTTTTCGTGGTCGATTTACTTGGCAATAATGAGCTGCACTTGATTTGCATAAGGACCGGATTTCAAGATACATGTATACATGCCGGCAGGTAATTGATGAGCATCAATGCTGAGCTGATATGATCCTTCTTTTACATATCCGGTAAGTAATGTATGAACTTTTTGGCCCATTGAATTATACAATTCAATGATGGTATTTGATGAGATACCGATTGAATAGTCAATCATTGCAATGTCAGAAGCAGGGGATTGACCTGAAATAGACAATGCATAACCTAGACCGGAACCTCTGATAAATCTACCATTTGCAAAACAAATTGGAGCAAGTTTCAATGTGGAGGTGTCATTACCAATGACTAAACACTTTGCAAAAATGTCCTTGGCTTTTGCATCTACAAATACTTTGAATGAAGTTGAATCACCCAAGTATGCATTGAAGTCCGCTTCAAACAAATCTTTTTTGCCCGAGAGACCTGGATTACCTGTACCTGAAACTGTCAAAATATTCCCGTTCAAAGTTGGAGTCCATGTCCAGCCATTCAAAGTACGAACTGTACCGGTGAAATCAAGATCTTTGGAATCATAACTTACCAAGATGTCCATTGCATTGATTTGAGCTGAACCGACATTGCCCTGAATATCAGCACTTACTTTGAAAGCAACTTTTTGACCAGGTGTTACTTCGCCGGGGTTGATTGAAGAAGTGATAGTGACGGGCAATGTGATTGCCTCTGCATTTACGGTCACATTGCGTTCACCAAGCTTTGCAGTCACAGAATAACTACCTGCTGCATTTGGTGTAAACACAATTGAGTAATTATGATTTGTATTCGCAGGAATTTTGAAATTACCCAATGGGGAAATGCTAAATTCACTGGTAGCACCTGAAGCTGTATTTGTCGTTTCAATATCATAATTGCTCACATTCGGATACGGAATTGTGATGATCGGATTTTCACAAGCATTGAACTTGCCTAGATTGATCACAGTGTCAGGTAGGAATCCTGTTCCACATAACTCAACAGTATCAGGAACATTGCGAGCATCAGTCACGATTTCAACGAAACCACTACGCAAACCCTTTTTCTGTGGAATGAAGATAGCAGAAATTTCTTGTGAGCCACTCAAAGGAATATCAAAAGGACCTGCAGGGCTGAATGCTTCAAATTCTATTGGTGGGATTGGCTTGATTGAAAGTACTTTCAATGGACCTTGTCCCATATTCTTGATTACCAATGCATTTGTTTTCGGCACAGATTTGCTACCGATGCGAGTGGAATCAAAACAGTTCTTTGAATATTCAGGAGCACCGATACAACCATTACCTTGTACTCTTGCACCAAAATCAGGTGCCTTGATATTTGCATCAATGGACGAAACTGCAGTGACAAGTACGGAATCCCACAAACCATTTGTATTTGTAACTGGAGCAAATTCTACAGTGAGATTAATTGTCTCATCCTTTTTAAGATTTACTGGTAAAGTTGGAATATTCAGTATTGAGAAAGTGCCATTATTTTGTAAAAGTCTAATACTCTTTACTGCAAGTTCACTATTACCATTATTTGTAATTACAACATTCTTTTGATCTTTACCGCCAACAGGAACGCAATTCCAAATTGCATCAGTAGCAGAAGCTGTGAGTTGAGCTTCGCCTTCACCTGTGAGTTGTACCTTTGCATCAACGCAGACAGTATCAAGGCCAAGATCGATGAATGCAAGTCTTTTTCCAACTGCTGTTGGTCTGAACTCGGTTGTAATCTCCAAATGTCCACCGGGCTTTATTGTGAATGTATTTGAAGGATCACCAACTGAAGGATTGCCATTTCTGTCAATCATGCGATAACTTGCAATTGCAAAATCTCCGGGATTAGCACCGCCAATTGACATCTTCCCATTGATCAAGATATTACTCTTATTTTCCAATGCTTTGGTTATTGTGATACTTCTATTGCCACCAACCAGTGTATTTGCAAAGATTGTGTCTTCCACATGTATATAATCACAAGGCTCAACTGCTTCACCACAAATGGTCATTTTCACGACTGGGGAGCAAGTAGCATAAAATGTGAGTGTAGCACAGTGTTCACCGGGAGCTGTTGGAGTGAATAATATTTCAATAGGTACAGTATCGCAATTGACAGAAGGGAACAGACGACCATTTAATACTGATTTCAAACTGAATTGAGGATCTGAAACACTAACACTATCGATGAATGTATCAAGATTACCATCATTACAAATACCGGTACTTAGAACCATGTCCTTAGGAGTGCCAACTGAAGTTACACCTACATTGAAACGAATATTTGAGTCGATGCTATATAATCTTGCTTTTGCAAGAGGGAATGCCAATAAACTTGAAGACTGACTTGAAGGAGTTCCACAGAATTTTGTGATGAAACCATCAGTTTGTCCGGCAGATGTAATGGTCTTATTACCTGGATCTTTGGTCATTGATCCTGTGAAAGTACCTGACTCATACAAACAGCCATCCTTGTCGGTTGCATTGAGAGTTGTATATGGTTTTCCTTGAGTTCTTGTCGGCTGAAGATCAAGCCAATTTCCTGCAGGATCGAAAACTGCTGTGAATGGTTTCCAGACAATAGGTTGAGTACGATTCGTGATTGTAGCTTTGGTTCCATCACGCATGGTAGCTGTGAGAACGCCTTTATACATGCCTTCAACATATACGCGTTTTTCGAATGGTTCCCATGCAATGCGTTCACCATATGCTTCTGCAGTTGGATTGGTTGCAGTTGCACCGAGAGTTTGAACGATGACAGTTCCTCCATCAGGCTCGACACGAGCCATGAAGAAGTTTTTGCCTGTCAAGCTTGAAGATTTTTTAGTCACAAATCCAAATGTGGATTCACCGATAAAGTGTCCTGTCACATATGCGGCATTATTGTCACCAGCGGCAATACCAGTTACTGCATCTGCACCGGGGCCACCAACATTCTTCACGAATTCAACATTACCACCGATATCCAGTTTGGCAAAGAATCCATCTCTACTTCCGGATATACTTACCATTGGTTTGCCATCAAATGAACCATTGCCTTCAAAATTTCCGGCAACATAAGAATATTGACCATCAGGGGACAATGCAAGGCTTACGCTTGAATCAGTCAATGTACCACCAATATTCTTTGCCCAGACATATGTTTTAGAAGGGGGAAGACCAACACGAATTTTGTATTGTCCTTTTGTGCTGAGTTTCTTCAATTCATCAGAAGACCAGATATACTTGAGACCCTTCGCCTTATCGGTGAGAAGATTCCAAGTTACTCCATTATCAGCGCTATATTGAATGATAACTTCTTGTGTAGAATCAACTCCTGCCCAAAGAATTGTTAAGTCATTACAAGTTGAACGAATCTCTGAATTAATTGGATCGAGAAGTTGAATGTCTGAAGTACCGCCTACAAGAGGTATCAATGGTGGATCGCATGGATTCCCCTTAATTCGAAGACCGCTTTGTCTGAAATCCAGTGTGGTTCCTTGTGTAAATCGAACTCCAACAATCGCTGTTTTTCCTGAATCAATTACTTGAGGAGTAGATCCATTCCATGCATTTCCATTGAAACTAGTTACAGTAAAGCTTGCATTTCCAGCAGGTGCCGGAGGATCTGCGGTGACAATTAACTTTCCATTTTTGGCTTCCACATTGACTAATTTGTCAATGGAAGCACCAACGGCGGGATTTCCAAATGACACAATTGGTGGATTGACTTCGAGCTTCATGACACTTGAAGCGGGAGCTTGATAAGAAGATGTATCAGTTATGTTTATATTCTTCTGTAATGTTATGTATACCGTTCTGGTCCTACTTTCTTCATTACAACCCATAGGGGAATTCCACTCTAAATAGCATACTTCTTTCGCTTGTAATTTCTTTGCAATCTCAGAATAGATTTCCTGTAGCTTAGAATATGCATCTTTAGAGTTTGCTTCATAACTTTCACCACCTGTTAAATCAGCCCAAGTTGCTAAATCTTTATTCATACCCATGAATGCAGTGATTGCATAAAATGCAATGCCATTATCAAGCAATTCTTTTTTGATTGTATCTCTGGTAGGGGGCTTGTTGGGTTCACCATCAGTCAAGAAAATAATGACTTTCTTGACAGTAGCAGGAAGATTCTCTTTAACATATCGATCTTTGATAAGTGTTATTGCGCCCCATTGTTTGTGCAATAATGGCGGATCATAATATGTAGCTGATCCAAGAATCATAGAATCAATCGATTTTAGAAGGGAGTTTCTATTATTAGACCAATCATGCTCGAGATAAGCCTGGCCATCAAATGAAACTACTGCGACTTTGGTCCTTCCAATAAAATTGAGCAAGCTTACAAACAATTTTGAAGCCTGCTTCACAAATCTAAAGCGAGTTTCTTCCGGTCTGGATCCAACTTGCTCAGACATTGATGCGCTTTTGTCAATAACCAACACAACGCTCAATTCTGGACCATCAACGATGGTAGAACACTTTTGAGTAATGTCGGAAGCAGGAATGGTAATGCCATTTTCTACAACTTTAAAATCTCCGGCACTCAATCCGGGAATAGGGACATTGTTAATGTCTGCTGCTTCATAGAATGAGCGAACTTTTGGAAATTTCTCTGCATCAGGTGTATAAGCATTGAATCTGTTCTGTGCGAACGAGACTCCTATTGCCGAGAAAATCACCATACATAGAGCGAGTGACCGTATGAATAGAATCATCGAAGATTCTCCAATCGATTATGAAATAAAGTTTAAATCAATGTAAACAACTCGTGAAATGCTGCATTTTCACGGATTTGATAAAATAAAGACAATGAAAAGAATAAAAAGTCACTATTCCAATCAAGAAACAGAGACAGGTCTTTCCATTATAGAAAATGTTTTATTCCCGGCATCCAATTCGGCCATTACACCTAATGGAATTGTCATTTTACTCTTGACATGCCCAATAGGAAGACCATAAACAGCGGGTATACCTAACGAAGTAATTCGAGATTCCAAAACTTCTTGCAAAGAGAATGATACTTCAAAACCCGGTACCTTCTTTGCTTCACAATTCTTAAACTGACCAAGAATGATACCTGCACATTGTTGAAGCTTACCGGCAAGCCATAACTGCGTGAGCATTCTGTCTATCCTATATGGTTCTTCCGCTATGTCTTCAAGAAATAATAAGGAATCCTTTGTGTCGATTTCATAAGGAGTACCAAGTGTTGCAACTATCATAGACAAATTGCCACCTGTTAATCTGCCTTTTGCAATACCCTTGGATAATGTAGTCATTCTTGAATCACTGAAGGATATTGGAGTGTATTCAGATAAAATCGGTTCCGTAATTATCTCATTCGCAATTGGTTTACAAAGAGTTTTCTTGAAATAATCAACAGTGAAAGAGTCAAAGGTAGAAGATGCAACAGGTCCATGATATGTAATCACATTGCTAAGTTTGGTGATTGCAACAAGCAAAGCAGTGATATCGCTATAACCAATGATAATCTTAGGATTGGCCCGAATAACGCCAAAATCCAACATTGGAAGAATTCTCATCACGCCATATCCACCTCTTGCACAAAGAATGCAATCTATGTCAGGCCTTTCTACAAATTCCATGAACTCTGCAGCCCTTTCTGAGTCAGGTGCAGAGAGATAACCAAATTTTCTTGTTAATGTATTGCCCAATACAATTGAATAACCACTTGCCTTCAACAAAGCAATGCCTTCTTGAATCTCTGCATTATCAACGCCACTTGCGGGAGCGGTAATTCCGATTGTAGATCCCTTTTTCAATGCGGAAGGAAGCAATGAAACAAAATCAGAGTGCTTGTTCATATTATTGGAAAGCACGGACTCTGTTGTATTCACAAATTCTCCGTTTCCAGTATTTGCTTTTGCTTGAATCGATGCAAAGCCAAGTACTGAAAAACCTGTTCCAACCGAGTGAAGAAATGATCTGCGTTTCATCATGATCTCAAACTATGATTTGTACAAAATCAATTGAAAATAAAGGCTTAATCCAAGGTTTGTTTTATAAAGAATATATATTACCATGGTCCTAAAAATACAAAAATTAAGAGTTTTCCACACTACAAATTGCCAGTAGAAGTGGAATTTCATGGCTTTTTCCATTTCATGTTGAATAAGCAATGAATTCCTTGTAAGCTTTTGAGGATGTATGTTCAATCTTTTTTTCATAAATTCCGCCATAAACTTCCGGTGAGAATTATGAAACTTCCTTCTCAAATTGATCGAAGATTGCTTCTGAAAGCAGGTCTGATGCTGGCAACACCAATTCAAGCATTCACAGTTCTTCAAAGTGCTGAGAATGAAAAGCACAAACCATTGAATGACAATGACTTATGGCAATCCATCAGAACCGAATTTCCGATGGATAGAACAATGATCAATTTGAATAATGGAGGAGTAAGTCCTAGCCCAAGATCAGTGATGCAAGCATTGCATACCGGTTTGGACTATGCAAATCAAGCCCCTGCAAGAAATATTTGGCAACAACAAGAACCAGGTTTGGAGAGAGTTAGGCAAGGAATTGCTCAAGTATTTGGCGTTTCTAACGAAGAAATAGCCATTACGAGAAATGCAAGTGAAAGTCTTCATCATATCCAAATGGGTTTGACTTTGCAAAAGGGAGACGAAGTACTCACCACCGAACATGATTATCCAAGGATGTTAACCGCTTGGGAACAAAGATCTAGAAGAGATGGCATAATAATTAAAAAAATACCAATTTCTGTTCCTGTCATGGATCCCATGGATATAGTGAATGCTTTTAAGCAGGCAATCAATAAAAAGACAAAAGTCATTCATGTGTCGCATGTTGCATTTTGTTCAGGTCAAATCTATCCTGTGAAAGAAATTTGCATGCTTGCCAAGGAAAAGGGCATTGAATGTATAGTTGACGGAGCGCATTCATTTGCTCACTTTCCATTTACTCAAGAAGATCTCCAATGTGACTATTTCGGGACATCATTGCATAAATGGCTTTATGCACCGGTTGGAAATGGAATGCTCTATGTGGCCAAGGACAAAATTTCATCGATTTGGCCACTCATGGCGGCAGGACCGGAAATGAATGATTCAATAAAGAAGTTTGAAGAGATAGGCACTCATCCTGCCTCTTTGCATAATGCAGTGACTGAAGCAATAGCATTCAATGAAAGAGTTGGGCTTGAAAGAAAAGCTTCCAGATTGAGAGAAATGCAATTGCGTTGGATAAACAGAATCAAGGATGATCCCAGAGTGAGCTTTATGTCTAATATCAAAGATTCAACTCAATGGTGTGGATTGATGGTTTTTAGAATCGAAGGCTTTGATCATGCCAAAATTGGGGAATACCTATTCAATACACATAGAATAATTACCACTCCCATTAAGTATGCTAATATAGATGGGATAAGAATTACGCCGAACATTTACATTTCGGACAGTGAAATTGATTATTTTGCGGAGGTTCTTCTCTCAATACTGAGAGGCGAGGTCAAAGGATTGCAAGGATGATCACCACTCAATTCATTGTGTTCATCAATTTGACCTATATTTCTTTGTGTAGAAAACACTATGTCCAATGAACAATACCTGTGGATAGGTTTCCACATCTTCATTCTCATAATGCTAGCATTAGATATTGGTGTTTTTCATAAGAAAGCACATGCAGTCTCTGTTAAAGAAGCTTTATGGTGGAGTGCTTTTTGGATTGCCCTTGCAGGTCTTTTCGCAGTTGGTATATTTTTCCTTCGCTCTACTGTGCAAGCTACAGAGTTCCTCACAGCATATATCATTGAGAAATCATTGAGTGTTGACAATCTTTTTATTTTCCTTACGATATTTAGTTATTTCAAAGTCCCGGACAAATATCAACATAAAGTCTTGTTCTGGGGTGTTCTCGGTGCTTTGGTGATGCGTGCTTTGTTTATAATTGTCGGTGTGGCAATTCTGGCGAAGTTCAAATTCATCATTTATATTCTTGGTGCTTTCCTTGTATTCACCGGCTTCAAATTATTTTTCTCCAAAGATGATGTAGAGTTTAAACCTGAATCGTCATGGACATTGAAATTGGTTCGTAGATTTTTTGGTGTTTCGAAGCATTATCACGAGGATAAGTTTTTTGTAAGAAAAATGGGGTATGTCTTTGCTACTCCACTCTTCCTTGTATTAGCCCTCGTTGAGACAACAGATTTAGTATTTGCTTTGGATTCCATACCGGCGGTATTGGCTGTTTCTCCTGATCCTTTCATTGTTTATACATCTAATATTTTTGCAATTCTTGGTTTGCGATCATTGTATTTCGCATTGGCTGGAGTTGTTGGATTATTCCACTATCTCAATTATGGTCTCGCAATCATTTTGAGTTTTATAGGTGTGAAAATGATGATCAGTGGTATCTATCATGTGCCCATACATTTCGCCCTTCTCTTTGTTCTCATCATACTGGCAGCATCCGTGATTCTTTCTTTGGTTTTTCCCAAAAAAGAAAGTTCAATCGAACCTACATGATGAATATGATTCCAAAGTATGTATGAAAGTTTGAACAGTTCAATTTGTACTGTTTGTAATCTCATTTAAATACAATTGTCACAACCATATTATGACTAGTCCAGCTTTTGAATATGTAAAACATTCTATTGACTATGCATCATACAAGGAAGCATTTTCATTGAAAGCACATGCTCCGACAGAAGACATGACAGAAAAAGAGAAAGAAATGTTTGCGTATTATGAATTGAACTGGGCAAGAAGCACTAGAGTTGAAAAAGTATATCAACCCTCTGAGCATGCTTTGAAAGCATTGCAAACAATGAAATCAAATCAAACTTGGATTGTCATTACTGAAGGTTGGTGTGGTGATTCGGCGCAGTCTCTTCCTATCATTGCCGCTCTAGCTCAAGCATCTGAACATCGGATCGAATTGCGAATTGTGTCAAGAGATGAGTATCCGGAATTATTGGAACAATTTCTTACAAATGGCTCAATGAGCATCCCAAAACTGATTGCTTGTGACATATTTGGCAATGAAAAATGGCAATGGGGACCAAGGCCAAGTAAAGCGCAGGAATTGTTTGATGAACTCCGTGCGCAGAATACCGAAAAGCAAGAAATATATAAGTCATTACATGGTTTCTATGCTAAAGACAAAGGACTGTGCATTGAAACTGAAATCATTGTTCATTGTGTTTAATCAATATGTTTTTTTTGGGAGCGAAAGCAATGTTGAAAATGTTGATCAAAGCCATGCTACTGATCTGTCCTTTTTTTCTAGCTGATCAAATCTCAGCACAGGGTGTGACCTTCCTTATCAAAGGGAAAGTAGTGGATGGTCAAAAGAAAGCTTTACAAGGTGTGCAAGTTATCGCAAAAGATGGCGATGAAGTTTCCGGTAAATCCAAGACAACTGCAAGCGGTGAATTTACCATGACATTAAAGCCCGGAAGATACTATTCCATGTCATTTGAAAGAAATGACTTATTCATGGCCAAACAAGATTTCAAAGTTCCTGATGGAACTTCATATCAAGAAATATCGCAAGAATTTCAACTGAGAACATTTGCAAAAGGGGACACAATTCAACAGTTTCCTCTTTTTCCGGCCGGACAGTCAAATGCAATGCCTTCGCCTCTCTTTTCAATGATACCGGAAATGTTAAAAAAAATGCCTCATCTGAAGATCAAAGTTTTGGTCTCGGAAGGTAAAACTACCGGAAAAAAAGCAAAAGCTGAAAAGAAAACAAAGAGTAAAAAAGGTGCTGGTAGTACACCTACGCAAACATTGTATGATCTCAGAGTGGAGGAGATTCGTTCCAAACTTGCAATTGCAGGTGCACCTGAATCACGGTTTATATTCGAAAAGGCAAATCTTAAAGCACCAATCGATGTTGCGGTGATCATTACCACATTAGCAAGTGATTTTTAATCAGGCATACCATGAGAACATTGTTGGCATATTTCCTAGTACTGTTTGGTTCACTTGTAGTAACTAGAGGTTCTGAGCTTCCTATTCTCATCGCTATGAAGAATGAGATGCAGAGAACGATGGAAGGATTATCTAAGCAAAGCAATCCACCATATTTTCTTTCTTATGCGGTAACTGAAACAAAGACAATTCGGATGTCTGCATCATTTGGCAAATTGAAATACACAGAGAATGTTGCATCTCGAATACTTGACATTGATATTCGAGTTGGGAACTATGAATTGGACAATACGCATACCATCCGTGGTTCTAGATTTGAATTCGGTGGTGGAGGAAAAGGAATTGAACTTCCAATGTCTGATGATGAAAAAGCGATTCGTGCAGTCATATGGAATGCTACAGATAAACTGTATAAAAAAGCAGTTGAGAGATATGGAAAGGTTCTTACCAATCGGGCTGTCAAAGTTAAAGAAGAAGATAGTTCAGCCGATTTTTCCAGACAACAAATCGTGCGATATGTTGAGGATGAACAAACTTTTTCCATAGATTCAATGCAATGGCAAGAAAGGATTAAAAGACTTTCTGCATTGTTTTCGGAAGACCCCAAGATATATACAGGTGAAGTCTATTTTCAAGCAGATATCATCACAAAATATTTTGTGAGTTCAGAAGGAAGTCTCATTCAGCAAAGTGAACCCAATGTTCGCATGTTTGCATCTGCATCAACAAAAGCCGATGATGGCATGACGTTACCTCTGTTCTCAAGTTATTTTGGATTCTTACCTGAAAATTTACCTACTGAGGAAAAAGTAGCAAGTGATATTCAATCCATGATTAAAACGATGGGACTTTTGAGACTTGCACCATTGGCTGAAACATATTCCGGTCCAGCTATTCTATCAGGGCCTGCATCAGGTGTGTTTTTTCATGAAATATTCGGACACCGTGTTGAAGGTCACCGTCAAAAAGATCCAAATTCATCACAGACATTCAAATCATTCCTGAACAAAAAAATCCTACCTGATTTTATTGATGTTGTGTTTGATCCGGGTCTGAAAACATTGAATGGTCAAGATATTGTTGGTCATTATAAATACGATGATGAAGGTGTCAAGGCAGAAAAAGTGATTGCAGTTGAAAAAGGTATCTTCAAGAACTTTCTCATGAATCGCTCACCAATTGAATCGTTTCCGGTTTCGAATGGACATGGCAGAAGACAACCTGGATTGCGACCCGTTTCTAGACAATCAAATTTGTTGGTACAAGCTTCACAAACTGTTGCATTTGATTCTTTGAGAACATTACTGCGTGAAGAGTGCTTAAAGCAAAACAAAGAATATGGATTGTACTTTGTTGAAATTTCGGGTGGCTTTACATTTACGGCAAGAACTATTCCCAATGCTTTCAATGTTCAACCACTCGTAGTGTACAAAATCTATGCAGATGGAAGACCAGATGAGCTTGTTCGTGGCGTTGATTTGATTGGTACTCCTCTTACGACCTTCAATAATATCATTGCTGCTTCTCATGATATCGGCATCTTCAATGGAGTTTGCGGTGCTGAGTCAGGTGGTGTTCCGGTTTCCGCAAGCTCACCTTCACTCTTCGTCAAAACAATTGAAGTTCAGAAAAAACAAAAGTCACAAGCAAAACCACCATTGCTTGATTCACCATTGACCAAACCAAAACCATAATATATGATTGGCCAAATTCTCATTCATCTCTTATTTGCGACAGCTCTCATCGGCACGGGTTTTTATGCCTTTGCACTGAAAGGAAATGAAAGATCGGCAGACATCGGTAGATTCTTGTTCAGATTCACGACCATTGGAATTGTTATATCATTTCTCGCTATTCTTTGGCTCGTCTTTAATCATCGATTTGAATATCATTATGTCTGGAATTATTCTTCTAGAGAATTGCAGGCTTGGTATTTGTTCGCCGCAGGCTATGCCGGACAAGAAGGCAGCTTCATGTTATGGACACTTTGGGTTGCTGTGCTAGGTGTGGCTCTTTCGGCCTTTGGTCGAAGAAAAGGCATGGAATCTGAAATCATGGTCTTTTACTCATTGATTCTTGTTTTCTTATTACTATTATTGGTCATCAAGAATCCATTTGCTTATGTATGGGAAACATTTGCAAAAGATGGCGTTGCCGAAGGATTTGTACCGCAAAATGGGAAAGGACTCAATCCACTTCTGCATAATGTATGGATAACCATTCATCCTCCAATCCTCTTTACAGGATTTGCAGCCATGAGTGCACCATTTGCATTGGCAATGGCAGGTTTATTGAAAAGGGATTATCAAGATTGGGTGAAGCATGCTTTGCCATGGACATTATATTCAACGGCAATCTTAGGTTTTGGTATCATGCTCGGTGGCTTCTGGGCTTATGAAACTTTGGGTTGGGGAGGATTTTGGGCTTGGGATCCTGTTGAGAATTCTTCTCTCATTCCTTGGCTTGTCTCTGCCGCTTTGGTTCATACTATGATCATTCAAAAGAAGACAGGCGGTCTTGTAAAAACAAATATCATTCTCGCATCTTTATCATTCATATTGGTTCTATACTCAACATTTCTTACCAGAAGTGGAGTATTGGGTGATACTTCCGTGCATTCTTTTGTAGATCCCGGCATGTTTGCTTATGTAATGCTTATTGCATTCATGTCCACATTTCTATTGATTGCTCTGTCAATCATGTATCACCGAAGAAATGATCTTCTCTTTTCTTCTGCTTCTTTTTCAATGCAGAGTAGAGAGTTTTTACTTTCCATTGGTTCTGCTTTGCTTTTGGGTTCTGCAATCATCGTCTTTATTGGAACTAGTTGGCCCCTCTTTGCAGAGATCATCAAACAACCGAAAGTTGCTATTGATCCTGCTTTCTATAATTCCACGCATTTGCCATTGGTTATTCTCATCATGCTCGTGAATGCGATATCGCTTATTGCGAGATGGAAAGGGAAATCTCTTATTGCGAATTATAGGTCATTGATTTTGCCATTGATTTTAACGCTTGCAGGAACAATAGTATCAATGTTTTTGGGTGTAACAGATACACTTTATGTCATTCTCACATTTGCGGCTTGGTTTGCATTAGTTATCAATCTTGAACTTGCGATCAAAGTCATGCAGGCAAAATTTAGCTCCGCAGGTGCATATGTCTCGCATAGTGGCGTTGCATTACTTTTGATTGGTGTGGTATGGACTTCCAAATATTCGGTCATGGAACATGCACAATTGGTACAAGGAGTTCCAACAAAAGTGTTGGGCTATATATTGACTTTCAAAGGTAAAGAACGCATCGAAAAAGAATATGTGGATCGTGAAAAGTATCGTTTTCATATTGAAGTTGAAAAAGACGGAAACATATCATCAGTTGCTCCGATGCTTTTTTGGAGTGATTTCAATAAAAGACAATCTGCATTTCTCGAACCAGGGATTGCATGGACTCTTGGACGCGATCTATATGTCTCACCAAAAGCTACAGGAGAGACAGGTGGAATTCCAACTTTGACATTAAGCAAAGACCAAAAAGAGATGTTTCCTACGGATTCCTCAAGGGCTATTCGATTTATAGCATTCGATATGTCTCGTATGAGTGCCGGTCCTGATAGCTTAGGGAAGATTTATCCATCGGCGATTGTTCGAATATATTCAACAAAAGACTCCGCAGATATCTCACTCCGTGCTGCAATGAACATGCAAACAACGGAGCTTACTCCGGAACCAATTACCTTACCCGGAACTACTCAGCAAATATCTTTTGCAAAACTCATTGCTCAAAAAGGGAATCTTGCTTCTTCTCAAGTAGAAATCGCATTCCGGGATATGTCAAAACCATTGCAAAAGAAAAAAGAAGTGTTTACAGTAGAAGTTTCCATCAAACCACTCATCAATCTTGTTTGGCTTGGTGTTATATTGATGGTAACAGGATTCTTTATTTCTATTGGAAGACATCGCAAAGATCTTCTTTAATGAACTATGATTTGGGAGATAATCATGAGAGCAATCATCGTTTTGTGTTCCTTTCTTTTTGTTATGTCTGCATATGCCGACATGAATATTGGTGGAGTGAATATTCCATCAACAAAAACGTTTGCTGGAAAGTCTCTTTCTTTGAACGGTGCAGGAACAAGAGAAAAATTCTGGATGGATATGTATGTTGGTGCTTTATATGTTACAAAAAAGACAAAAGATGCACAGTCCATCATTAATGCAGATGAATCTATTGCCATGGAATTGACCATTGTTTCTTCTCTGATCACAAGTGATAAGATGTCCGATGCGGTTGAAGAAGGATTTGAGAAATCTGCTAATGGGAATATATCTTCGCTTCGCTCTCGAATCGATCAATTCAAGTCATTCTTCAAAGAAAAAATCAAAAAGGGCGATGTCTTTTCTATGATATATGAACCCGGAAAAGGTATAACTGTACTGAAGAATGGAAATAAGGCGGGAGTGATTTCCGGACTTGATTTTAAAAAAGGATTATTCGGCATTTGGCTGGGTGAAGACCCCGCAGATTCAGATTTGAAGAAAGGTTTGTTAGGACAATAAAAAAAGGGAGATGATTACTCATCTCCCTAATTTTTTGTTCAATCAATTATCAACCGAATAATTTCGCTTTGAGGAAATCGCGATTGAGTCTTGCGATATTATGGACACTAATGCCTTTTGGACATGCCGCTTCGCAATCATAAGTATTGGTGCAATTTCCAAAACCTTCGTTATCCATTTGCTCAACCATTTTCAATACCCTGCGTTTTCTTTCGGGTTGTCCTTGAGGTAAATATCCAAGATGCGAAACTTTTGCAGCTGTAAACAACATCGCTGATGCATTTTTGCAAGCTGCAACACATGCGCCACATCCAATACAAGCAGCAGCATCCATGGCGGCATCAGCATCAGGTTTTGGAATAGGCAAAGTATTACCATCTTGTGCATTGCCGGTATTTACTGATACAAAACCACCTGCCTGAATGATTCTATCGAATGCGGAACGATCCACAACAAGATCTCTGATGACAGGGAAGGCGCTTGCTCTCCAAGGTTCGACGACTAATTCATCGCCATCCTTGAACTTACGCATATGTAATTGACATGTAGTTGTCATTGATTCCGGACCATGAGGTTTCCCATTGATCATCATGGAACATGATCCACAAATACCTTCACGGCAATCATGATCGAATGCAACAGGATCTTCATTCTTTGTTAGCAATTGTTCATTAAGAACATCGAGCATTTCAAGGAAAGACATATCAGGACTGATGTCTGACAAAACATAATTCTTGAAATCTCCTTCAGAATTCTTGTTCTTCTGGCGCCATACTTTCAGGGATAATTTCATTATTTATAGCTCCTTGTTGCAAGCTTGACATTTTCAAAAGTAAGTTGTTCTTTATGCAAATTCGGTTTCGCAGTATCACCCGAATATTCCCATACTGATGAATGGCAGAATTTATCATCATTTCTTTTTGCTTCGCCATCTTCAGTTTGATGTTCGGTTCTGAAATGACCACCGCATGATTCATCTCTCTCGAGAGCATCAATACACATGAGTTCTGCAAATTCCAAGAAATCTGCAACACGACCAGCATGTTCCAATGCGGTATTCAATTCATTTGCTGAACCAACGACATTCACATTATTCCAGAATTCTTCACGAATTTCAGGAATTCTTTGGAGTGCTTCTTTCAAACTTGCTTCACTGCGAGCCATACCGCAGTTATTCCACATAAGCATACCAAGTTCTCTATGGAATGAAGATGTGGTGCGTTTACCATTAACTGAAAGAAACTTGGACACTCTACCTTCTACTTCGGCAACCGCCTTTTTGAACTCAGGATGCTCATTCGTTACCTCACCAGGTTTCACACCTGCAAGATAATTTCCGATTGTATATGGAATCACAAAGTATCCATCTGCCAAGCCTTGCATCAAAGCACTTGCTCCGAGACGATTGGCACCATGATCGGAGAAATTCGCTTCTCCAAGTACATGCAAGCCTGGAATGGTACTCATGAGATTATAGTCAACCCATAAACCTCCCATAGTATAATGGGGGGCAGGATAAATTCTCATTGGTGATTTGTATGGGTTTTCACCAGAGATTCTTTCATACATTTCAAAAAGATTGCCATAACGCTCAGCAATTGTCTTCTCACCTAGTCTATTGATTGCTGCCGAGAAGTCAAGATATACGCCACGACCACCGGGACCAACACCACGACCTTCATCACACACTTCTTTCGCAGCGCGAGATGCAATGTCACGAGGTGAAAGATTTCCAAACGAAGGGTATTTTCTTTCGAGATAATAATCTCTCTCATTTTCAGGAATATCATGTGGTGCGCGATTATCATTTGCTTTCAGCGGTACCCATACACGACCATCATTTCTGAGTGATTCACTCATCAATGTAAGTTTTGATTGATATTCTCCATGCTGGGGAATCGATGTAGGATGAATCTGCGTGAAACATGGATTTGCAAGTCCTGCGCCTTTCTTATGTGCTCTCCAAATGGATGTCACATTACATGCCATCGCATTTGTTGAAAGATAAAAGACATTCGAATATCCACCAGTAGCGAGAATGACCGCATCGCCTGACCAAGATTCGATTTTACCAGATACAAGATCGCGAGTGACTATACCACGCGCATGTCCATCAACTAATACCAATTCCATCATTTCTTTTCTATTATGCATCGTCACTGTGCCCGCGCCAATCTGACGGGACAAAGCGGAATATGCACCAAGTAGCAATTGCTGACCTGTTTGACCCTTTGCATAGAATGTGCGAGAAACTTGTGCGCCACCAAAGGAACGATTGGTAAGGTATCCACCATATTCTCGTGCAAATGGAACGCCTTGCGCCACACATTGATCTATGATGTTGACACTGACTTGTGCGAGGCGATATACATTGGCTTCGCGAGCACGAAAATCTCCACCTTTTACGGTATCATAGAAGAGACGATAGATGCTATCACCATCATTCTGATAATTCTTTGCCGCATTGATTCCACCTTGAGCAGCTATGGAATGTGCTCTGCGTGGTGAATCGTGAAAAGTAAAGCAATCAACATTATATCCCAATTCCGCGAGTGTGGCTGCGGCTGATGCACCCGCAAGTCCAGAACCAACGATGAGGACGCGATATTTTCTCTTATTGGCAGGATTCACCAACTTCGCTTCGGCTCGATGTTTGTCCCATTTTTGTTCAATGGGTCCTGAAGGAATATTCGATTCAAGTTTCATGGATATATCACGGTATAGTGAAAGTCTTGTTTATTTAATCGGATTACTCACATTTGCAATCGGGAGTGTCAGGACAATCTTTGGTCATTGTCGAAACATGCTTTTGATCAGGAGCTTTTTTGATGACTCCAATCATTACGCCAATTGGAATGGATAGATAACCGACAAGGAATAAGCCAGCCAATGCCGGACCAATCTTTGAAGTGATTTTTTTGATATTTGGATTCATCACGCCCAATGTCTGAAAAGCACTTGATGTGGCATGACTTACATGTGAAGACATGAATATCAGAGCAATGATATAGGAAAGAGCAATAAATGGATTTTGGAATCCTGCAACGACCATATTATAGACATGGTGTACAATTTCACCAGTGGATTCCATGCGATATCCGCCAGCATAATAGGTATTCGGTTGAATGATACCGAATGTATAATGCAATAGATGATAGATCACAAAGAAGAGAATCGCCAAACCGGAAACCAACATTGTTCTTGATGCAAATGTTGATTTGAGAGATTTCTTTGTATCATATTGAACAGGTCTTGCCAATTTATTTCTGGAAGCGAGTTCAATGGATGACCAAATATGTAGACCGAATGCTGCAATCATAGCAAATCGAACAAGCCAAAGCAGTGGACCAAGATTTTTCAATCCGAGAGCATAGGCATTGATTTTTTCAGGCCCTGCAAACATCAAGAGATTGCCAAGCATATGTCCGATCAAAAAACCGATGATTAAAAGGCCTGTGATGGCCATCACGATTTTTGTGAAGACTGTGGATCGAAGGAATTGTAGCAAAGATGACATGGATGAGTATCCTTACAATGCTGTGATGGTTTGTATAAAATCAAAATTCTAAAGCAAAACTATGGATTTATTGGCTGTTTATCAAAAAACAGCCATATGTTCAAGGTTTCGCTTCGATATAGTATTGAGCACCGAGCGGAAGCCAAGAAAGCAATGGCTCCAAAGGGCGCAAGAATGATACGAATGCAGGGAAGAACAATGTAAATCGTATGGATGTTCCTGAAAATCCTGCTTTTTTATACACGGATTTTGAATAAGCAGGAGATAATAGGACGGCATCGATATCGAATGGACAATCCTTGATGGTCTTTACTGTAATTGGATTCCAAGGATTATGCTCGAACATGAAAAGTTTGCCATTGGGTCTGAGGTGATTTCGTAAATCTCTCAAAATTCGCTCATGCTCTGAATGAGGAATATGATGAAAAACATTTGCTATGAATATGACATCAAATGTATCGCCAAAACCAATGTTCTCGGTTTCGGATATCAATTCCCAACGAATGCAATTCAAATCAGCATTGTCTTTTTTTGCTATGTCAAGTGAATCATTGGATACATCCGCTCCGACAATGGTAGCATAGGGGAAATACTTGTGGAGATATTGTTCACTCTTTCCGATTCCACAACCAAAATTCAGAATATGTAATGGTTTGCTTGTATGATTTCCAGAATGCAATAACCTTGCTATTTCTTTTACCTTATACTCATCAAAAAAAGCGGGGGTATAACCTGATGACTTTACATTCTCGGCATGCATGTCATCATAATCTCGAGCATATTTATCGAATTCACTCATTCTTTTTTGTAGATATGTTCAACAATGTATAGCGGACGGAATTTGGTTTCATCATGTATCCTTCCGAGATATTCACCGATCATGCCAAGTGCAAGTAATTGTATTCCACCAAGCAATAGAATAAAGATGATGATAGAAGCCCAGCCCAGTTCTATTTGTGATTTTGGAACAAAAAGCTTCAGAAATACAATATATAAGCTATACAAGAAACCAAACATCGCGGTAATGATTCCCAGGTAGGAAGCGAGCTTCAGAGGTATGGAAGAAAAGGAAGTAATGCCATCAAAAGCAAACTTGATCATCTTTGAAAGTGTATATTTTGTTTCTCCGGAATGTCTTTCATGTCTTTCATACTCAAGTCCTGTTTGATTGAATCCAATCCAGCTGATCATCCCGCGAATGAAACGATGTCTTTCATTCATGGAAGTGAGAATTGTTACAACTCTTCGACTCATGATGCGAAAATCACCTGTGTCAACCGGTATTTCAACATTGGTCAATTTCTTGAGCAATCGGTAAAACAATTTTGCAGTGAATAATTTGAATGGAGTTTCGCCTTCGCGTTTTTTTCGCACGGCGTAAACGACATCAAAGCCTTCCTGCATTTTTCCATAGAGATCCACAATCGTTTCCGGGGGATCTTGTAAATCGCCATCAATTACTGCCACGGCATCACCTTTTGCCAGATCAATGCCGGCTGTAATGGCTATTTGATGTCCGTGATTTCGAGAGAGATTAAGTAATTGATAATGTGCTTCATCCATGCATAGTTTTTTGAGTACTTCGAATGTACCATCAGAGGAGCCATCATTCACAAAAATGATTTCAATGTCAGATGGCATGAGATCAAATTTCCTGTTGAATAAAGCTTTAGTATGTTCAAGTCTTTGATAAAGAGCATGTACAATACCTTCTTCATTGTACATAGGTATGACAATCGAGAGTTTCATTGTTCAATCTCCGAAATCTCAGTCGAATAATGCTTGAATTCTTCTTCCAATTGTTGACGCTCATGCATGTTTGCATAGACACCATTCAATGCCAATAATTCTTTATGCGTGCCTCTTTCAATGATATGCCCTTTATCAAGAACAATAATCGTATTACATAAAGCTACTGTGGAGATTCTATGCGCGATGATGATGGTCGTGCGATATTCCATGAGCATTGAAAGTCCTTTGATGATATGTTCTTCAGTTGCAGTATCAACGGCAGAGAATGCATCATCAAAAATGAGCAATTCAGGATTTCTGATGATTGCTCTGGCTATTGCCGTTCTTTGTTTCTGTCCACCGGAAAGTGTAATACCTCTTTCACCAACAATTGTGTCATATCCTTTCGGGAAATCAGCTATATCATCTGCCAATCCTGCCAATTCAGCAGCTCTTTTCACATCCTCCAAGCTTGCATCGGGATTTCCGAATCGGATATTATCGGCTAGTGACATTGAAAATAAAAATGCTTCTTGTTGAATAAGAGCAATTTTCTTTCGTAATATTTCGAGTGGCATTGTCCTGATATTCTGTCCATCAATGGTGATGACACCCGATGTTGGATCAAATAATCTGGGAAGTAATGCCGCTATTGTTGATTTGCCACTTCCTGTTGCTCCAACGATGCCGATGGAAGAACCTTTGGGGATTTCAAATGTGATATCATAAAGAGCGGGAATTGATCGGCCGGGATAGCTCATGCCAACGGCTTCAAATGAGATTCCGGAAATGCCTTTCAGATTAACAGTCTCAGAAACATCATTGATGATTTCTGATTGCATATCCATGATATCACCGACTCTCTTAGCTGATGCAGCCGCTCTTTGAATGAGATTGGTAACCCAACCAATTGCAGCAACAGGCCAGATCAGTTGATTGAGATAGATGAAAAACTGTGATAAGTCACCAATTGTTGCTTTACCTTCAATTGCTAGAAGTCCTCCATATCCCAATACCAAGAGATTTGAGAATCCCACAAGTGCCATCATTGATGGCATGGTGAGAGATTGCAAAAAGGCAAGTCGAATATTTCTTTGTTGATAGACTTCACTTTGCTTTTCAAACTCACCGGTCTCAAAACCTTCTCTTCGATATGCTCGAATCACTCTAACGCCACTGAATGTTTCTTGTGCTTTCGAAGTCAATTGAGAAAATTGTTCTTGAACATCACGAAATCCGATATGTACTTTTTTCCCAATGAAATATGTCAGAAATGCCATGAAGGGAAGCGGAAGCAAAGCCATCAATGTCAGCGAAGGATTAAGAGATCCCATGAAAGCGAGTGCGAATGAGAATGTCGTAATTGTATTTGCCGAATACATCAGCGCAGGTCCAAGAAATTCTCTCATTGCAGCTATGTCATTCGTAGTGAGAGCCATCAAAGAACCTGTTGAATTCTTATGATAGAAGGATAGGGATTGTCGCTCAAGCGCTATCAACAAATCATTGCGCAATTCATATTCAATCAATCGCGAGGCAACAATGATTGTCTTGCGAGTGAGATACATAAAAAAACCCGAACCAATGGTTAAGAGCAGAATGATACCAATGGAAGTATTTACTGAACTTTGATCTATTTGTGCTTTTTGCATGCCATCAACGATTGACCCAACAAAACGAGGAATGGATGTCGAACATATATTGGAAATAGTGACAAACAGAAAACCTAGCATCAAGCGTAGCTTATGCCTTTTCAGATAGGGAAATAAACGAGAGAGTTCTTTCATGTAATTATGCCACGGTGATCTCTTTGCAGAGATAGACATCCTGAATGCCTTGCAATAATGCAATGCCTTCATTCATTGGTTTTTGAAATGCTTTTCTACCTGAAATCAAGCCCATTCCGCCTGCTCTTTTATTGATTACAGCGGTTGCAATAGCTTCAGACATATCATTTTCTCCGGATGCTCCGCCGGAATTGATGAGTCCGATTCTTCCCATATAACAATTTGCAACTTGATAACGGCACAGATCAATAGGGTGATCGCTGGATAACTCTGTATACATTCGCTTATCCAATTTACCATAAGAAGATCCACCCATATTCAATGCCGAATACCCACCATTGTTTTCGGGGAGTTTTTGCTTGATTATATCTGCATTAATCGTCACGCCGAGATGATTTGCCTGACCGGTCAAGTCTGCCGAAACATGAAAATCCTTCTCTGCAGTTTTGAATGCTGAGTTTCTGATATAACACCACAGTATTGTTGCCATTCCCAAATCATGAGCCATGGCAAATGCTTCGGATACTTCGATGATTTGTCTTGAACTTTCCGGAGATCCAAAATAAATCGTAGCTCCCACTGCTGCGGCTCCCATATCATAAGCCTGCTTAATTGTCCCATACATGATCTGATCAGCTTTGTTCGGATAGGTCAATAGTTCATTGTGATTGATTTTTACCACATAAGGAATTTTGTGCGCATATTTTCTGCTCGTCATCGACAATACACCGAAAGTGGAGGCAACTGCATTACAACCTCCTTCAATGGCAAGCTTGATGATATTCTCAGGATCAAAATAGGCAGGATTCTTTGCAAAGCTCGCACCTGCAGAATGCTCGATGCCTTGATCCACGGGAAGGATTGAAGTATAACCGGTTCCAGCCAATCTTCCGGTATCAGCCATTCTTTGAAGATTCGACAATACTCTGTTATTTCTATCCGAAATGCCAAATATTTCATCCACAGCATTCGGTGAAGGGAGATGAAGTTGCTCTTTCGGGATGGTATTTGATTGATGATCAAGTAAATAAGACGCGTTTTCGCCTAAAAGGGAGACAATCGAATCGATCATGATGAAAGTCCGAATGAGTGAAACAGAAATACTGCGATATGCTTTGCAAAAGTAGTGAATTGAAAGCAATGAAGCAGGTTCTATCCCAATAAGTTGTGCACAGATGCAACCTTCAAAAGAGAAAGAAGCATCGAAAATTCGGAAGAATTCCCTACATTTGCGATTCGTTTTTACGAGAACCACTTGGAAAGGTGCAAGAGTGGTTTAATTGGCACGCCTGGAAAGCGTGTGTACCGGTAACGGTACCGCGGGTTCGAATCCCGCCCTTTCCGCAAGCCGTCCTTGAGCAGGACGGCTTTTTTTATGTGAAATGTGGAAAATATAAGATGTTTTGGGTGTTTTTTCAATCAGAAATGACGCCTCAAATCCGTACATTTGCCTTCGATTACTAAGTTCATTCAATACTCGAAAATACTCCTATGTCATCGCTTCTCAGCGAGCGCATACTTCCGGTTACGCTGGAAGATGAAATGCGCGATTCATATCTCGATTATTCCATGTCAGTCATTGTATCTCGTGCATTACCAGATGTTCGAGATGGATTGAAGCCGGTGCATCGCAGGATTCTTTATGCGATGTATGAACTTGGATTAGTGCCGAATAGGCCATATAAAAAATCTGCTCGTCTTGTAGGTGAGGTATTGGGGAAATTTCACCCCCATGGTGACTCATCGGTATATGATGCAATGGTGAGATTGGCCCAAGAATGGTCAATGCGATATCCACTTGTGGATGGACAGGGTAATTTTGGGTCGATAGACGGCGATCCACCGGCTGCGATGCGTTACACTGAAACCAAGCTTGCATCATTGTCCATGGAAATGTTGCGTGATATCGACAAGGATACAGTTGATTTCAGGCCAAACTTTGATGATTCTTTGCAAGAGCCGAGTGTATTACCGACATCGCTACCAACACTCCTCGTCAATGGGGCTGGTGGTATTGCGGTTGGTATGGCAACCAATATTCCACCACACAATCTCAGAGAGATTATTGATGGTTTGCAGGTAATGATCAAGAATCCGGATGTCACCATTCCGGAATTGATGGAACATGTTAAAGCACCTGATTTTCCAACAGGCGGTATCATCTATGGATATGAAGGTGTCAAGGATGCTTTTCTTACTGGTCGTGGTCGAGTTGTGGTCAGAGCCAAAGCCAGTGTTGAGGCCACAAAAACCAAAGAAACAATCATCATCACTGAATTGCCATATCAAGTCAGCAAGGCATCATTGATTGAAAAGATTGCTGATTTGGTGAGAGCAAAAGTTCTTGAAGATATTTCAGATGTTCGTGATGAATCTGACCGCGATGGTTTACGCATTGTGATTGAACTCAAGCGTGATGCAACACCAATGGTGGTACTAAATAATCTGTATAAGCATACACAGCTTCAAACAACATTTGGCGTTATTATGCTTGCGCTGGTTGAGGGTCGTCCAAGAGTTCTCAATCTCAAGCAGATGATGGAAGAATTTCTGAAGCATCGTAATGAAGTCATTGTTCGTAGAACACGCTTTGAACTTGATGCTGCTGAAAAACGCGCACATATTTTGGAAGGTTTTATCATCGCTTTAGATAATATCGATGAGGTGATTAAAACCATCAAAGAATCGAAAGATACATCAACTGCAAATATCAACTTGCAGCAGCGATTTGGATTGTCTGAGATTCAAGCCAAAGCTATCCTTGAAATGCGTTTGCAAAGATTGACAGGACTTGAGCGCGATAAAATTCAACAAGAATATCGTGAAATCATTCAATTGATTGAACGCCTTCGTGCCATTCTTGCAAGCAAAGAATTGCAAATGCAGATCATCAGTGATGAATTGGCCGGCTTGAGGGCAAAATATGGTGATGAACGTAGAACAGAAATTGTACATGATGCTCGTGATTTTACATTGGAAGACATGATTGCCAATGAAGAAATGATCGTGACAATCTCACATAAAGGATTCATCAAAAGAACTGCAGTAACCAATTATCGCAGACAACACAAAGGTGGGCGAGGTGCAAGCGGTGCGGGAACCTATGAGGATGATTATGTAGAGCAGGTATTCCGTGCGGCTACACATCATTATCTCTTGTTCTTTACTGATAGAGGTCGTGTATTCCGCGTGAAAGTTTATGATTTGCCCGAAGCAAGTCGCAATGCCAAAGGAAGATCATTGGCAAATGTGATTGAAAAGGCGAGTGATGAGCATGTTACAGCCACTTTGACTGTCAAAGAATTCCCGGATAATATGTACATATTCATGGCTACCGAAAATGGTACTGTGAAAAAGACATTATTGTCTGAATTCGAAAGTGTACGAGCGAATGGTAAGATAGCTATTACTCTTAATGATACAGACAGATTGATTGCTGCCAAAATTACAGATGGTTCAAATGACATCATCATTGGATCAAATGCAGGTCTTGCATGTCGTTTCCGTGAAAGTGATGTAAGGTCTATGGGTAGAACTGCAGCTGGTGTTATCGGTATGCAATTGTCTGATACAGATCGCATTATTTCCATGGTTGCCATCAAGCGTCCTGATTCACAAGTGATTGTTGTTGGACAAAATGGTTATGGTAAGCGTACCAATTATGAAGATTTCCGATTGACCAAGCGTGGTGCAAAAGGTGTAATTTCGATGAATATCACAGATAAAACCGGTGAAGTGGTCAGTATCATGGAAGTGCAGGACAGCGATGATTTAGTTGTTATGACAACAGGTGGAATCTTGATTAGACAACCTGTCAAGGATGTCCGCATCATTGGAAGAAATACCCAAGGTGTTAGACTCATTAGACTTGAAGAAGGTGATCAAATTGCCGATATCACTACAGTGCCTCATGAGGAAGATGTAGATGAATCTGGTGATGATGCACCTCAAGCTGATACTAATCAATTGGATTTACTGTGATTAGATGAAAAACTATTTGGGATGTAAAGAGCAACTCTTTATCTTTGCTTTCCAAAAAACGGAGGGATGGCCGAGTGGCTGAAGGCGCCGGTTTGCTAAACCGTTGTAGTGTTTTAGGACGCTACCGAGGGTTCGAATCCCTCTCCCTCCGCAACCCTCAAAAAAGCACTTCATAGAAGTGCTTTTTTTGTTCCCCCAAGAAGCTCTAAAATTCCGATAACCCTATGGAATACAAAAGCTTATCGGCTATACTACAATAGATGGGATACTCTCGACCCTTCGCGGTCGCCTCCTCTTAGCAATATCGTTTACTTGGTTATTGATAGGAATATCAATACCTATTTAGAATAGATATCTTTTATCCTTCCAAACTCATTAACCATCATTTGAGTATCAGTACCTAAGTATGATTTTATTGTTACCGATGTGTTTGAGTGTCCCATCAATTGACTAATTACAAAGTCAAGTTGATTGTATTTCACTAATATTTCAACCTGTTGCATGATTGATGGTAAGTGAATGAAATCAAGATGGCTAATCATTGAAGACTTAAACTCACAGTTGCCTGTAGGTGGCAAAGATAATCGTACTCTGTTTGATGACGGAACCTCTTCCCTCCAAGTCTGAATGGCATTATATTCTGCAACACAGGCATACGGAGTCAAATGATTAGTAAGTCAACAAGTTCAAGCCTCTTTAACGCCATAAATAATATCAAGTGACTTGATACAAAACAATACACAGCTCACCAAATAAACAGCACGAACTCCATAAGAATCAACTCTCTGAAACATAACATCAAAACATTCGCCGTATTTGGAGTAAATAATATCACG